>JAJQEC010000008.1 GCA_021201815.1 Candidatus Azobacteroides sp.
TTAGCAAAACAAATTTGATTATTTACATAGTATCTTCTTCGAGGGGAGAGTGGTAGGTATATCATTGGAAGTAAGAATAACTATTGGTTATCAGCTGCATTCCTTAAAAGTAATCTCTGGTATGGTACTTTATGCATCAACTCTCATTAAGGTGTGCATGCTAAAAATAGATTTAAAACCTCTCTTATTTCTCTAAAAGGACGGGGTTAATTTTTATAAGCAATCTTCTTTTCCGGTGATGAATTTCTCTTTGTTATTCCGGAAATATTCAATCATTTCATTGGTAAGGCTTATGTCAGAGTTTGTAGCAGGAATTTCTTCCCGGGGAAACCATTCTGCAACCGATAATTCTGTCTTATCAATGGTTATATCCGGACTTCCATCCAGATCAGCAAAAAATCCGAAAAGCAAGGAAGAGGACATTCCCCATGGCTGGCTTTTGTAATACCGGATATTCTTAACCTGCAATCCTACTTCTTCCATTACTTCGCGTTGAACGGTCTCTTCTATGGTTTCTCCTGATTCTGTAAAACCTGCCAGAAGTGCATAGTTCGCGTATTTTCTTCCTGCATATTTGGATAACAACAGATCATTGCCATTGGTCACTCCTACTATTACAGCCGGACTGATTACGGGATATTCCGTGTTGTCACATTCGGGACATTTTACCATTCGTTCTTTATCATCCAATTGGTTTTTCGATCCGCATTTTCCACAAAAGATATGTGTTGAATACCAATTCGATAATCCATAAGCGGTAAAAATGGCAAAAACAGATCGTTTAGGTTGTAACTCCCTTAATGAAAATATCGGATTGTATTGATAGCTATTTTTTTCAGGAATCGTTTCCGGAACAAGAAAATAGTGGGTTTGGTCGATACGGAATAAATAGATGAAAACCGATTGTCCCTTCTCTTCCGGATATAATTCCCGATAATAGGGAAGTTCAATGGTAGTGCCGGATATTCTGGAGAGTACACTGTCATTTGAAAAAGAAAATAAAACCGAGTTGCTATCCGGTGTATAGTTGTGATAAACATTGTCTAACCGGGCCGGACTGATATCTTGTAACATGTTTTGTTGAACTTTTGATACAAAAATAATTATTTTTTATCAGATAGACCTATGAATTTGTTTATAGTGAATCTTTTCTTGCCGGAAAGAGGAGGAGGGGGCGGTAGTTATGTTGCATTGCTTCTGCAGATATTATACCTTGTTAAACCAGGTAGGTTATTAAGTTGTGGCTAATATTTTGGAGTTTTGATAGGAAAATTTAAAACGAAAGTTTAATAGTTAAATGTAATGGTTTAAAATAAAAACTTTCAGAATAAAGTCCGTTTAAACGGCCAATGTGTACATATTTATTTAAGAGAAAAATCTTATCTTTGTTATCGGTATAATATTTAACTCTCTATAAATACCTACAATGATAAAAAAGAAATATTCTCTTCAAAGAGAAGAAGAATCACAAAAGATAGGAGAATCTGCTACAGGTTATCCTGTGATTCCGTCAACACCTTTTGCTGAAAAAATAATATTGCAAGAGGAAAAGAAGACGTTTTCCGAACGGAAAACGGAGTTGATAAATACCGTCTTAAACGATACAGATGAGCAGCGTTTTGAAGAATTAGAATTTTATTTTCATTTGTTATATCGCAAAGAAATAAATTCATCCTGTCAATATTCCGTTGAAGAATTACGGGATAAATACGATAATGCCGTAAAACAGGTGAAAGCAGGTGAAGTATTAACTCATGAAGAAGTAAAAAACCGTTACCGGAACTTCTGATGAAAATAAGCTGGACAAAAGAAGCTGTTGAAGACTTGGATATTATTTATCAATACTACAAAAAAATTAGTCCGGTAATTGCCGACAGGATATATGACCGTATAATTACGGAAGCAGAAATACTGATGACCTTTCCGGAGATAGCTTCTATAGAACCTTTATTAGCCGACAAAAAGCCCCTTGCCCGTTCATTAATTATTAACCGTATTTTTAAGGTAATTTACTATCTTGCTAAAGACTCTATTATCATTACAAATATATGGGACTGCCGCCAAAATCCTGAACTATTGAAAGAAAATTTAGAATAACAGATCTTTTTTCTTCTCTTTAGTATATTATCCGGTACAGCCTTTGCTGATAATATACTTTCCATTTTTTGATATATCGTTGCTTATTATTTGCATACTTTATTTCTAACCGGCAACATTTATTTGCACAAACCTCAATGTGGTATGGTTCCATTCAAATTCCCAGAAACAAGCGAATTCATTGTTCAGTCCACTTGGATACATCGTTGCGTTATGGGCAATATCTGATTTGCCGGAATTATGAAAACCAAATATTATTTTATTATCCTGGATTCTCAAAGAGTATGTTATCCCGGTTTTTCCATTATCAATGGTAAGTTGATACAGAGCGGTGTTTTTAAACCAGTGAACATCAATCATATCGATTTTTTTAATCATGGATTCTAAGATATTACCATAAGGGTCGTATGTAAATGAATAATTATAGCGGTCCGATAACTCATTGACACTTTTATTCAGGAGTAAGGACTTAAAATGTGTTAGTTCATTCACTATTGAATTCCGTTCTTCTATTAACGCATGTTTTTTTCCCATAACAACCGGATATTCTGTTCTTCTACCGGATTCAGCAGGATATGGGTATTATCATCTTCAGGTTTATACCAGTCCATCCCGGAATAATACAGATCAATATCCATATTTTCAAATCTATATCCTTTCCGGGCATATATATCATTGATCAGAAACTGGATTTCATCCACACTTAGCTCGTTTATCTGTTCCGGTTGAATAAGTTGGCTGTTGCAGAAAGAACAGTCATTTAATTTTTGCGCATTTAAATGAGTAATAAACAGAAATAACAGGAAATAGAATAAGATAACTTTTTTCATTTATATTGTTTTTATTTTAACTTAATAATTTGGAGCCAACGTTTTGCATTGGGAAAAGAAGAGTATTCCTATCTGTTATTTTCCCTATCGATTGCCAGATGCTTATAATATTGTTCCGAACATTTGTCTGCATATTTAAAGTAGATTTCATCACTAAAAGTATCCAAAAAGATCGGATCAAATTCTATTTTTGTCTCAATTGTCGGAAGTTCAATTAATTTTTCTTTTTCATAACTGTAGTAATTCCACTTTCCGGTATAATTTCCGGTTTCTAAATCCATGCTGGATTCTCCGCTACCGTCATTCACCGCGTTTCCGTATTCATATCTGCTCATTCTGATTAATTGAATTTTCCGGAAATCTTTATTATAACCGAATTCATTATGATAGCCAGCACGCATCCAATGATTATAGAATTCAAAACCATTTGGGGAATCTATTATTCCGGAATTTTCATTCAGGATTTCAATAGGAAAACTTGTAATTTCTTTAAATTCTTCACCGGACAATTTGCATATAATAATGGCATTTTCCCTGTCAAATAATACCGTATCCCGGATGCCATCATTATCCATATCTTTAATTAATAGATCGTTCTGGCTATAGATATAGGATAACATAAAACAAGAAATACAAATAAGTAATGTTAGTATTTTTTTCATGTGTATATATTATTATTCCAGAATGTTTTCAAAATAAACCTTCTTATTATTTATATTCTCAAAGATCAAAAGAATAATTGAATTTTAATGCTCTTCATAGCAAAAAGTATAAGAAAGAGATTTTCTTTTTCCTGCATAAAATCTACGGGATTGTTACATAAAAAACAATTGGATAGTAGTAACATACCCAGGTTCTTTATGACACCTTTCTTATGGAATTGTTTTAATAAATGGATGCGAGCCTTTTCTGATATCCATTAATTTTTATGTTTCCTATTAAAAAATAGCTTAATTTTGGAAGCAATTCGAAACTTATAAAAATGAAGACAATAAAGCTCCTTCTGTTATTATTAATTTTACCTGTTATGGGTTACGGACAGATCATCAGCTTTGGCGGGCAATATAGCCAGAAGGCAGACGGACAGTTTGTTGTTAACATAGCTTATCCTACCTATATTCGTTCCAACTCATTGAATCTATTTATGTTGAGTGGGATGGAGTATACCACTCCCGGAGCAGGAAAATTAAGCGGACTGCATATCAAGCCAATTCAACTTTCCACCTATTTCAGTGATTATCTTTTCTATCAGGCTCCTGTTACATGTACCTTGGGAGTAGATGCCGGATTCCTGGCCGATTTCCGGGGAAATCATAAAAGTACTGTTGTATTATCTCCCAATTTTTATATAGATTACAAAATATTTTTTCTGAAAGCGGGTTATGATATGGACGTATTACATGGCAAACATCAGTATTATGTTCGTGCGGGTGTTGGGTTTACGTTAGGGGTTATGAAAAATATTACTATTAAATAGTGGAAAACTAAAATGTTATATTCTATACTAATTATTTCATGAAAAATGTATATTTTCACAAAATTAAACCATGAATTTAAAAAAGTAACTCATAAATAAATTCTTTCTTCCATAGTAAAAAGAATATCCGGGTAGGTGCTGTATTTTTGTAATGCCGACTACATATTACTACTTACTTTGTGATACGTTTCTGAAAAGCTAATGAGGCAGGCATACGGGTGAAAGTCCCGAGACTGTCAAAGCAGTTTTGTTTTGATGTAGTTGGCGTGACCAGCCTCTTTTATTTATACTTTAAATACTATTTGTTATGTCAACTACAAAGAGTCGAAAAAGAAGCAACAAAAATCTTACAAAAGAAAAAACAGGTGTAGGCCTTGTTTTCAGGCGGGTTTTTAGAAAATAAAAGCTAACACTTACAGCCGAAAAGGCAGTTGAATTCAAAGCATTGCAGCCTACTATGCAATACCTAAAACTTCAACCACATTACAGAACTCGGACATGTGGCAGTTGTATTGTTCCTGAACTTCGACTTAATGGCCGATGGCTCGAGAAGGCCGGATTTATACCGGATGATTATGTGTGCGTTACTGTTATGGAAGGATTAGTGATTATTCGTTCGGATAAATATGAATAATATGGAATAAGTCATTTTAGGGTATTATATCATAGTAACAAAAAGACAAATTTATTCTTATCTGCCATACATTGTAACATCTTTTATAAATAGGGAATGATTTGGAAGAGGACAAATAAAAAACAGGTAGAATAAAGTATTCTACCTGTTTCCTTTCTTATTTTATTTCATAGCAGGTTTGATATGTTTTTCAAATATTTTAACTTATGCCTGCTTTTATCGGTTCATTATTATTTTTCTTGTTCTGATTTCTTTCTCTGTTTTTACCCTGATGATTAATACCTGGTCCTGACAATTATTGACAGCAAAATCATAATTTTCGGAATGAACGTCTTTTGCCATGTGTATCAGTTGTCCCTGCAGGTTAAATACAGATACCTCATGAATCGGATCATTCTCGCAGAAAATATGTCCTTCACAGTTTGAACCGTAGATATGGAAGCTTCCGTGTTCCCAGGATTCCTCAATACCTGTACCTGCTCTTGTAAACCTCAGATAGAAACGTCCTTCATCGATATTTCCGGTATAATTGGTAAACACATAATCCGACTGTGTGAGATCATGATAGGTACCTCTTTCCCTGTCTTCCAGATAAACATCGTAATAAGGAGCAAAGCTTTCCGCATCATTCAGCCTGAACTTGAGCAGGTCACCTGTTTTATTTGTCCTTATGGCAAGCGGAATTACTTCCTCCGGACTTCCGACAGAACGAATCGAAACTGCCCGTTTGCTGCCACTGTAGTCAGAAAGAGCATATAATATTCTTGCTCCGCCTTCGGCCGGGAACATGGTATACTGGTCATATGAGTTATCATTGGTACCTTTCTTGTAAATGATAGTTACCGCACTTTCCCGGTCTTCTATGTTGTAAAGCGCTATGTTGAACGTTTCCGGTGTTCCGGCACTTCTTAATTTACTACCCGGTGAGGTAACGGCCATATCAGGTGTAAAAGTAAATGTATTGAAGGTTGATGTACCCGGTTGTTTTACTACAATAAAAGCCTGCATAGGAGGAATAACCGGTAAAAAGTCGGAGGTACTCACATGGGTCATATTATCATCCAGCATTTTTACCGCTTCAAAGAATCCTCCGGAGTTGGTATTACTCCACACATAAAAGTCAGTCTGAATGATACCGGCATTTGCCTGTTGGAAAGCCTGTAGATTCAGGTGAGCCATAAATGGATTACCTACCAATGCTGTTGCGGAAGAAGCATCATTTACAAAAGCATCGATCACAAATTCACCTGTGGCCGGATTATATGTCGGCAATCCTTCATAGGTAAACCGGCTGCGCAACGAATCGGAATCTATTGCATTTTTACGTTCCAGTTCTGCTAACCAGATGTTTGTTGTTCCCGGATATAGTGCCCGATCACCTTCCAGTTCGGTTCCTGTATAACCCGGATCACTGAATCCGCTACCGTTGTAATAGTAATATTCATCTTCCATTCGTGGGAATGTAAAACGTGCTGTGTTATCAGCAGGGGCTATCCGTCCGGAAGTCTCCGCTGTCATATTTGTTTCCAGATCCGGCCATACCAGCAACCCTTTACCGGCTTCCATGCGTTCTTCCAGGATATTAAATGGCATGGACCAGTAATATTCCGCGTTATAGAATTTTTCGTTCTGAGGATTTGCCATCCGGAAATACATCCAGTATACATTCGGTGTTCTACCCCAGGTTAATGAGTTCGGTTCATACTCATTTACATAATAATCTCCGGTATGCATGTGGCGAAGCGGAGCTGAAATCATTGTCCAGCGGTCCGGGTCGAGGTTCAGGTTTATTTTTGCCGCATTATAATCCAGCAAATGTGTTTTTGCTACTTCTGCACCGTGAGCAAATTCGATGGTATCACATCTTGCTGCCTCCACATCCGTAAGTGCTTTATCCAGTACCGGATAATAGGGGGTTGTGCCCGGTACGTATACATATGTACATTTTCCGGGTATTCCGTTGCTCCAGTTATCCGGATCTTCCCAGGTTGAACTTGCCCCTACCCAGTCGGAACGTAATGGTTCTACATACACATTTATATATAATTCTTCTGATAGGCAATTTCCCGGATTCTGTGGGTCCCGATCAATTATAAGTTTTACCCGTTGTGTCTGTGCACTGCCTCCCAGATAACTGTCTACCACTATCTTCATGCGTGATTGTGCAAGGTTGTTTTCCAGCAGGTCACAGGCACCGGTCATATCTTCCCATTTGTAGAAATAATTACCGATTTGCGGGTCACCAAGAAGAATTTCGTCTGTCTGACATATGCTGTAAGAGTCAATTGCCAGATCATATTTTAATGGCGTTTTTACAAATGCACTATCACATAAATACATATTTACTCCGCTTCGTTTCGGCATTACCAGCATCAACTGGCAAAGATCTGCTACATCTGCAATTTCCACTTCTTCGGAAATATCAATCTGTCCGCCTGCCGGCAGGGTGATATAAGGCAATGTTACTCCTGCAACAGGTGTGTCAGTTTCATCATATACTCCGTTGGCATTTGCATCCCGGTAGAGATAAAGTTCTAGGTTGTTAATATCTTCCGTACTGTTATTGACAAGACTTGCTTTTACGGTTATTCTTCCCTGGTTCAGGTTATAATCATAATGTTCTGTAAAGCTTACACTGTCAGTAAGAATTTTCACATCATACTTTTGCAATGTAATCTGATGATTTTCCGTAGATACGGCATTTTTAACTTCGCAATTACTGCTTCCGCATTGCATCGGACTACTTACGATAACTCCTACATTCAGATCGTATTCCGCACAATCCCATACCTGAGGATTGTATGCTTCCACATCTACCGAAAAAGTATAGGTTGCCAGTGTGTTTTCAATCTGAGGAAATGGAGCCTGGATTACATTTCCGTCTATCGTAAAGGTGGAAGATGCCGTATTATCCGAACGAGTCAGGATGTTTGTTCCACCGCTGGTAAGCCTGAAATTATCCGGTAAGTTAATGTAAGCATAGGCACTTGTATTGACATCTGTCGTTTGATAATCAATAGTTCCGGTAAGCCGGAATTTCCCGTCACTTTCCTTCAGGTAAGGATAAATGTGATAATTTCCGCTACCTCCGTCGTTGTTCCCATTGTTAATCTGTAGCATACTGAAGGAATTCAATTTTACTACCGGATTCTTATCCGCATCGTAGCCGTACAGGTCTATATTTCTTGTCGAAATATCGTCAAACTGCACAATACCACATAAACTGCTTCCGTACATATCCATGTAGATGGGTTCTCCGAAAATAAAATCACAGCCGGTCACTACACTGAAAGTCACTACCAGCTCATCTCTTCCCTGTGAGTCTCCGTAACCTGCCAGCCGGGTAGTTTCCGGTAGAATAATCCGGATATAATCCCTATTATTTTCGATCGTCCATGTATCATCATAGGAATGTGTGATACCTCCCTGTGTATAATAGATCGTAGTTGCCGGGTCAGACAATGTTAATGCTGTTTCCGAATCCCGGTATATCTTTATTTCCAGGTCAGCTACTTCTGCTGAGAAATTGTTGCTATATGTATTCTTCAATATAATCGGTTCACAAAGGATATAAGTTTCATCCGGTTGCATACTTTCGGTATCCTCTGTTGTTCCGGAGAAGTCCATCGGAAGGAAGGTTGCATTAAGGGTAATATCCGGTCTTTCCCCACCACATCTGGAAGTTCCGTATTGGGTAAATCCCGCCCATGGGTTTTCCGGATATGTGGTTGCATTTACTCCGAACTCTACTTTTATCTGAGATACGGATTGGCTGGTACAATCCGGATTTCTGGCTTTGAGGATAAAGTCAGTATCAGCGTATGCATAGGAAGGTGTACCTGTTATTTCTCCTATTTTTATCCATCCTGAGGCTTTGGCGGCAGGGCTTCCGCTATAATACTCAAAAGGTGCATCTATTTTTATCTCTGTTCCATTTACTATCTGATAAAGCTCAAAGTCAACCAGCTCACCACTTATTAATTCTATAAACAAATAGGTATAAGGAATGGTAGTATTTGCTCCTCCCGAATTGGTAGCCCAGGTTGAGCTGTTTCTTAATTTCAGAGGCCAGGAGAATATATTACTTCCTGTTGATTCACTGGCCTGTGTGGTACTGGTGGTTACATTCCAGTTATAGAAACGGCTGGTCGGTACTCCGTTTCCACTTCCTGATGTCTTTAACGGACTGGCCGATGTCGGATATTTTACACGGTTCAGCGAAGCAATAGTATAAGTGGATGAAGTTATCTGAGACCCGATACAAATAGGACTTACATCGGCAAAGACGTAGTAAGCCTGTTGCCCGATTGTGTCTCCCTGATTGATGCCGTCTCTTGTTCTATAATATTCTCCTGTATAAATATTCAGGTTACTCCGGAAAGTGATACTGGTTCCTGTTCCTTCGTATGCAACGGTATAATCCGTACCATTATAGAATATGTTTCCTTCACTATCATAAATCCGGTCTACCAGAATTGTTTGCGCACTATTTCCGGAAACTGCCCTCCAGGTAAATCCGTTCAGGATTTCATTCGGACGGTATTCATTCGGGAAAACTTCCGTAGTGGCTACGTAGTTGGTCGTATTTTCCATACTCAGCTTCAACAGGATTTCCGTATTATGCCCTTCCTGTCCGTTAGCGTAGAGTGACATTGTATTCGGATAATTACTGGACACATTGGATGTATTTAATCCGTAATTGAATACAAAGAAATTATCCTGTTGAAGGTTACATCCGTATTGATAGTGTTCTGGTGAATAAATTCCCAATTCCAGCATGTTTACGGCTGTTTTGGTAGTCGGAAGGCTACCGGTTGCTCTGGCTAACAGAGTAATTTTTAATTCCGTATCTTCTACAAGGGATACCCCGGCATTTACCAAGTAAGGAGAAATATCTACCTGAAGACGGTGACTACCTGGTGTATCATCTGTGGTTACGATCACAGCATCCGCCGGGATTTCGATAATTTCACTCCAGATTCCTCCCGGTTTTTTATATTGCAGCCGGGCTCCTTCTCCTTTTGTAAAATAGGGGTCGGTCTGATTATTCATATAATAAATCTGTCCATATAAGGGTTTTCCATCATCTTCCCATACGTTTGTGCCGACAACCACTCCTTGTATTTCAAATTCCACATCGTCGTATGGTCCGGCAACAGAGAGGTCAACCCCTGCCTGCCTTGCTTCTTCTAACGAACCGAAGGGTTCCCTGTTTTTGTTTTTATATCCCACAGAAGTTCTTTCCGACCGTTGGCTGGTCGCTACAATATAATCGCAGTCCCCTTCCACCCGGATCAGGTAAGTTACATTGGTGGAATAACAGGAGTATTCATAACTTTGTGACCCCCAGTTGAAAATATGGGTGATGTCTACATTATGAGTGGTTATTCCTGTTGCTATTGCTTTTACTTTGAAGTTATACACTAGGGAGGTATTCATTGTAGCCGGGTTCCGGTTATAAAATGTAATAGTATTGGTTCCAGCCTTATCGTATTCTATATCGGATCCGGCAACTGCAGTGCCGTTGATAGTGATTCCGTCGCTTATTTCAAACTCAAGGTCTGCGGGAAGTTTAATTTTTACCTGGTGTGAACTTCCCGGATTGTCTAATAAGATAGATTTTGTTTGTCCCTGTGCATTATCGGTGACATGCATTATGGTAGTATCATCTGAATCCAGTACCAGATTAGGATTGTCTACATAAGCCGAAACCGATGTAAATCCTATGATTTCCTGTTGTTGCAGGTACTGGCTGCCTGAATAGGCATTATGACATTCGGGAGAATAATAATTTACAATTCCTCGGAAATCATTGCTGAATAAGTACTCATTGTAAGTGCCATCACAGCCTGGAGTAATATGTTCATCCAGGTTCACATTATATTCTATGGTAAGGAAAATAGATTCCCCATTGGGGGTAGCAGTCAGATCATTACAAATACCATCCGGATCCATGGCTACCAGTCCTTTATATGGTTGTGTGGAGATAAATTCAACCAGACTGATAAATGTATATGAATTGTAAGATGTATTATTGTTAAAAACAACTGCCGGAGCACCTGGATCCGGGTTACCACTGGCATCCGAAAAATAGGCTGCTGTAATTTCCGGTATCCATCCCGGAAGTGAACCGGAAGATACCCCTGTCGTTAACATATAGGAAACATCAGCCATATAAAGTTCACTGGTATTCTTTAATTCTACGACTACTTTCCCTGGAATAGTAGGATCTTCCGGAACTGAAAGCATCGTTGAATTCGTTGTTACGGACTGATAATAAGGGTCGCGGAATGAAATAGTAGAAGTACCGTTTCGGTCAATTTCTATAGCTGTCTGGGAACAGGTATGGCTCAGGGCATATTTTAGTGTTGGGTTAGTAGTGATACCTATCCCGGAACAGTAATCGAATTTGATCTGTTCCCTTACCCGTATGACTTCTTGGGCTCCGAACCGTCCGTCTCCGTTTCCTATCTGTTTGATATCTGCTTCTGTAAAAGTATACGTATAGCTTAACTGGTCCGGATTGATAGTGGCATTGATAGGAATCCATCCATAATCATTTGTAAACATTTCTACCCCTAGTATTCTTATATAAGGAGTAATGCCGGAAGAATTTTGATTTCCCGGCTGAGAAGTCACCTGTATAGTCAGGTGTCCTCCTGTGGTATACGCATCATCATCTCTTTCCATAATCTGCCATTCCCTGTAAGCAGGAATGATCCCCCTTATTGTAGTATCGGCGGGCGTCGTAAATGCGAATGCCGGATACTTTATATTGGAAATAGGATTGGAATAACTTGTGAAAATAAGGCTATTTGCCGAATTGTAGAAGCGGTATGTAATCGTTGCATCCTGTACAATGGAACAATCAGGTTGCATAGTGACAGATATATGCTGATTAACTCCGGTGCTTAATGAGGCAAAAGTAATTCTCGCACTTTTATTGTCACTTTCAATGGTTCCGGTTGGGGACACATCTATAATATTCCATCCGGCTGGAGCGTCTATAGCGAGGTAAGCATTTGTGTATGGCTGGATAACTTCCAGGGAGGCTGTAAATTCTACAGGTTCTCCGGTCGGTACGATCAAGACCGGATTATCCCCCGGCTCTAATTTATCCGATTGCCCGTATATGGCTCCTGTCAACAAAATCAAAAAAGAAAGAAAACTTCCTCTTTTCCAAAAAGCAGAATGTTTTTTCATAAAGAAATGAGTAAATATTCGCATGATGTTTCGTTTTATTTTTTCCTTTTTTTATAGATGAATCTTATATTGACATATAAGAGTACAAGCAGTCCCATAAATAAATATCCATCATGGATGGGAACTGCCTGTGGATTTACCTGTCCGCCCGGACTATAATCGCCGTTATCTCCTCCTAGCTCAGGAGGAGCCGCTTTTAAGATCCCTTCTTCATCCGAAGAGGAAGAAAAACTATTATTTTCATTAAAAACGTTTTTCTGTTCCATACTTCCGGATTTTCCGGAGAGAGTTCTTTCCTGATTTTTTCCTTCATTGAATAATTCAGGAATGGGAGATGTTTGTGCCTGAATGAAGAGAAACATATTTCCCATGAAAAGGAAGATAAGCATCAGAGGAATTTTGATTCTTTTAATTTTCATTGTTGCTATTATTTAATAGGTATATAAGGTTTTAGAATTAATATCATGAGGTTTTTTTGTAGTTTATTTATTAGTTTTTATTATTATTAGGCACATAATACTGCTTACATTTACAACAACCTTAAAAGAAAATGGTGGAGAAGAGTAAGATTAAATAATTATAAAAATTAAAGTCTTATGTTTATTTTAACTTGTTTGATAACCCGTAATAGTTTTTGGTTTAATTTTTGAGTATTAATAATAT
>JAJQEC010000021.1 GCA_021201815.1 Candidatus Azobacteroides sp.
GCAAAACAAATTTGATTATTTACATAGTATCTTCTTCGAGGGGAGAGTGGGTGGGTTTTTCACCTTTTAGTTAATTAGTCCTGATTCTTGATTCTAAATACACGATTCTTCTAAATTATCTTTTATTTTTGTAGGATGAAGGTAAAGGAATACTCAAAAAAGCGCTGGATAATTGTTGGCTACTGATTAATTATTACCATGTTGCTCTGGTTTTCCGGGGAAAAGGAAATGATCCATATTGAACGGGGAATTTGTTTCCTTTCGTATGCCATTTTATCCATCCTGCTTTCTTTATCTTTCAGTAAAACCATGTTTCAGAAGACGGTTGCCGACCGCAAAACGACTCCGTTTATTCTGAAATTCGTTATGATGACGGTATTTCTTGCCACAGGCTATGCTTTGCTGAATCATTTTTTCTGTTTCCTGGAATGGAAAGGGATTTTTCCGTCCACTCATTTTTCCCAGGAAAGGCTTCCTCTTTTTAAAGAAATCATCAGTACATTGCCAGGGTCCATCTTTGCAAATATCATCTTTTGTGTGATTCTTCTTTATTACGAATATTCAGAGTTGAAAACTGCGAACCTGACTTTTGAGCTAAAGATTCTGCATGCACAGATCAATCCCCATTTTATGTTCAATGTGCTGAATTATCTTTATATTCTGGTACGGAAAGACCCGGAACTGGCGGCAACTCTTCTGCTGAAATATTCTGATGTGCTGCGTTACCAGCTCTACAGTACCAGAAACGATATGGTTCCGCTGGAAAATGAAGTTCAGTTTCTGAAAGATTTTATCGATGTTGAGAAATTTCGCTGGGAAGATAAACTGGATGTGATCTGTTCATGGGATATTGAAAACGGAAAAACAGAGATTCCCCCGTTATTATTAATTCCCTTCGTGGAAAATGCGTTCAAACATGTATCCCGTTCCACATTTCAGAAAGGGTATATCTATATTTCTTTTAAACAGAAAGGGAAGAAAATTTCACTGGAGGTTGAAAATTCCAAATCCGATAAACCGGTTAAAAAGAGTAAAAGCAATGGCATCGGGCTGGAAAATATAAAAGCCAGGCTGGAAATTCTGTATGGAAGACATTATTCGCTGACGCTGAAAGATATGGGAACTGTTTATTTATCCAACCTCCAAATTTATTTGTAAATATATGACCAATCAATTACCTGTTTATACAAAGACCCCGGTAATGCGCTGCCTGGTGGTGGATGATGAATCTTTTGCCATAGAGGGAGTGACAGACCTGATCCGGAAACTGAATTTCCTGAAACTGGCAGGCACCTGCTCGTCAGCCATAGAGGCACGGGATATGCTCCGGGAAAAGGGAACCGACCTTATGTTCCTGGATATCAACATGCCGGATCTTACCGGACTGGAATTGCTGGAATCACTGGAAAACCCGCCGTTAACCATTCTGACAACGGCTTATCCAGAGCATGCAATGGACGGTTTCAGGCTGAATGTAGTGGATTATCTGCTAAAACCGATCGGATTTCAGCGTTTCTTCCAGGCAGTAGAAAAAGCCAGGGAAACCTTTTTATCCAGATTATCCCTGCACAAAAACGAGGGGGCTCCTGCTTCTGATATGTATATACGTCAGGGAGATTCCTTTATAAAAATCGTATGGGAAGAGATTTTATATGTGGAAAGTATGCAGAATTACCTGAAGCTGCATTTTAAAGACCGTTCTTTTATTATCCACCAGACCATGGCTTCCCTGGAAGAAATGTTGCCCAAAGATGCTTTTTTCCGGATCCATAAATCGTATCTGGTAAATATTTCCCACATTGAACTGGTAAGTGGCGGACGGATTTTTATCAATGGAAAAGAACTTCCTCTTTCCAAACACAGGAAGGAAGAGTTGTTCAATACGGTAATATTAAAAAAGTTAATAAGCAAATAACGTATCCGGAAGCTTATTTTCTGTTTCTCCTGTTTTTTTGATAAGTTGTATAATACGAGTAATAAGAGGTTATGATAAAAAGATTGTTTTTTCTTTCTTTTCTTGTTTTTTTCATGAGTTGTAAGCCGGAAGTAAAACCGGAGGTATCCGAAACAACCGAATTTCAGCAAAATGACACAATAGGAATAGGGTTACTGTTGAAAAATATCAGTGGAAAGGGAGTACCTTTGTACCTTACTAAAACAGATACTGTCCCTTTTGATGTGATAAAATTTATTGAAAATCAGTATGAACACATTTTTGTAACGGATATTACAACTTCGTATTTAAAAAACAGGTTTTCTCCTTACCGTGCACGTTATGGCAGGGAAGCAGCAGAAGCAGTAAAAATCAATAAGGAAGGAGTACTGTTTATTCCGGTTTATGAACTGGCTTTCCGGGTGGTAGAAAGGAAGGAAAATTGTTTCGGCATTATTATCAATGAAGAAAATAAAGAAGTAATGTATGTCAGGCCACGTTACTGGATGGATATCAAAGATTTTCAGGGGGATAGGATCCATGCGGAGGATCCGTTCTTTTTTATCAGTTGGGAAAATTATTTGACTACCATTCCTTCTATTTCCGGATATGAAGGAATCATTTATTCTTCCCCTATGGTGAGTGAAAAAGATACAATGGTTTTTGACTCCCGGAAGCGATATACCGGTGTTAAAATAAAAGGGAACTGGCTGCAGATAGCGGAATGGACGGAAGAAACATCAAAACCGACCGGTTATATTCCCTGGACAGATGGGAAAAAGCTGAATATTGAGCCGGTTGAATGGGTAACAAAATAAGGTTAATTCCGGGAGGATAAAAAAAGGCTGTTTTATTTTCTCCCGGAAAATATTTTTTCCGGAAAATCCTTGCAAAACACCCTTTAATTTATTATCTTTACATATCGTTTTTAATTCCCGGACGGATATATATTTCCGGCTATTTCAGTATATTTTCCTGTGTAGTAAATATCTCATTTCTATCACGAAAATAGATTCCGGAATCTTATCCGGTTCCCTTTTTGAGTTAAAAACGGCAAATACAGATCTCTATTTCTGTATTTCAGGAACATACCTCAAGTCGTCTTTCATCTGAAAGACATCCGGACTTCAACTGAAAAACAATCGAATTACAGATGAAAGACAATCGAACTTCAATTGAAAGACAATTAATATAGACCGTCAAAATAGTTTAACTGAAAGGTCAAATTACCTTATACGAGCAGTCAAAATAGCTTAACAAGCCGTCTTATTTTCTCCGTTCGGACAAATAACATAAGAAATACCCCTGAAGGCGACTCGTTAAGTCAAAGCCTCCAGAGGTATTCTGTTCTTCCTCCCTCCTTCCAATGTCATTCACTCAAGATGTAAGAAGTAAAAAAACCAACACCTGTAAAACTTACCATCTGACTTTTAGGTTCTGCTTCTCTTACGGGTTATGAAATGTTTTTCTCAATAAACTGCCGGGGGGATTCTCCATAGGTTTTCTTAAAACAATTGCTAAAGTAAGCCGCATCTTCAAAGCCTACCATAAAGGCAACTTCATTAATGGAATACTTTTTCTCCCGGAAATATTCGATGGCTTTCTTCATTCGTATGATTTTTATAAAGTCATTCGGTGTATACCCTGTAACAGAACGGAATTTTGTGTATAACAGGGATCTGCTTAATCCCATCTCTTTTGAGAAATCCGCAATGGAAAATTCCGGATTTTCAATATTCTTTTCTATAATAGCGGTAGCCTGCGTAATAAATTTCTTATTAAAGTCATTTTCCGATTGTTCAGGAATTACGGTTTTATCTATTCCCAGAAACTTTGCCCGGAGGATTTTACGGTTCTGAATGATATTGTTGATCTTAACCTGCAAATACTTTACTTCAAAAGGTTTCTCTATGTAATCATCAACTCCGAGGCGGAAACCGGCTTCTATGCTTTCCTTATCATTTACGACGGTAAGCAGAATCACCGGGATATGGGAAGTTTCAAACGTATTTTTAATTCTTTTACTTAATTCAAAGCCATCCATCAAAGGCATTTGAAGATCGGATAAGACGATATCCGGATTTATTTTAGGCAGAAGAGACCAGGCTTCTTCTCCGTTTTTTGCAACAGAAACAGTATACACGGATTCAAAAGAAATCTGCAGGAAATTCCTCAGGTCTGCGTTATCTTCGACTATCAGAAGTTTGATGGCCCGGTTTTCATTTTTCTCTGTTTCCTCTGTTTCATCTTTTTCCAACGCTTCCACTATACTTCCTGTCTCTTGTCCTGCCATTTCTTCCGGCTGATAATGTCCGTTCCCATGATAAAACTGCAGGTAAAATTCAGATCCCTTATTTTCCATGCTACTGACCCCGATATATCCTTTATGGAGGGAAACATATCTTTTTACCAGAAGTAATCCCAGTCCGGAACCCATTTCCATTGTATTTACCGCATTACCCGCGCGATAAAAACGCCGGAACAGTTTCTTCCTGTCTTGCCGTGAAATTCCGATTCCGGTATCCCGGATAGTAATCTGCCAGTAACGGGTATGATTTATTAATTCTATTATTACCTCTCCTTTTTCAGGTGTATACTTCATAGCATTGGATAATAAGTTGTCCAGGATTTTATCCATCTTTTCAATATCAAACCATTCGAAAAGATTGCTAGCAGGCAAATTCAGTTTCAGGGTAATTCTTTTTTTAATTGCTGCCTGCTGCCATTGTTTGACTTTATCCTGTAAAAACCGGTTTACCTCATATTCCTTCACGATCAGACGATCTTTCAATTCATAAGATTTCTGGAAATCCAGAAGCTGAGAAAAGATGCTGTTCAGTTTTTCCAGGTTACTGGTGATAAGGTCCAGCAGATAATCCGTTTTTCCGGAAGAAGTGATTTCTTCTTTCAACTGATGAATGGGAGCACTGATTAAAGTTAACGGTGTCCGGATATCATGAGCGGTATTAATAAAGAATTTTACTTTTTCTTCGGTTTGTTTTTTCCGGATACGTTGTTTTATATAATAATAAGTGCCATAAACGGCTAGCAATCCCATACATATAAAAACAGCATATGCCCATGAGGTATTCCAGAAGGGAGGAATCACTTCTATCTCCAGCCGCCGTTCATCAAGGACCATATTATTATCCCCTATACTCCGCAAAATAAATGTATACTTTCCGGAACGGATATTCGTATAATTCGCCCGGTTTTCGGTAGTAGGTCCGATCCACTGCGGATCCAGTCCAGACAACATCCACATATAACGCCTGTTTTCTTTTGAAGTAAAATCAATAGTCGTGAAATCAATAGAAAAAGAATGTTGCTTATAATTTAATTTTATAAGGGAAGCGTTTTCCAACGCATCCTCCAGGGGAGAATTTTTATCTCCGGCCTTGACAACGCGGTTAAACAGGTAAAGGTCCTGAAGAAAGATTTTCCCGGAAGATTGTGCTTTCGTTATTTCATCCGGATTAAAGTAAGTAACTCCATCGTAGGAACCGAAGTATAGGTTTCCGTCAGCTCCTTTTGTTCTGGATAAAGACCGGAACTTATTGCTGGAGAGACCATCTTCCTTTGAGAAATTCACAGCCGTATGTTCAGTCAGGTCAAACCGGATCAATCCGTTTTCAGAACTCAGCCAAAGATCATTTCCATGTTTCAGGACAGAATATATAAAATCCGAAGCCAGTCCCTGTGCAGTTGTAAAAGAGACAGTTTCCCTTGTTTTTATATTATACCGGGTCAATCCGTTTCCATATGTACCCAGCCAGACTACCGAATCGGATTCGACATGGATATCATTGATAAAAGAGCTTCGCAGATTACGGTTGTAACGGGATTGTATAAATTCCTCCTCCTCATATACTATCTGAAAAATACCGGATTCCGCAGCCACCAGAATTTCATTATCCTTTACCGGCAGAATATAATTTGCCTGTGTAACAGGAAGCTGCATAAATGTGTTTGTTTCAGGGTCCAACCGGGATATGTTGCCCTTCTTCCCTCCTATCCAGATATTTTTCTGTGCATCTTCACTAATTGTATATACAAAATTGGTACCGATCTCATTTTCCCGGTTATGCTGTTTTATATAACTCCGTATGATGGTGCCTTTTTTATCAAGCACATATATACCGGAAGAATATGTACCTACCCATATCTGTCCGGAAGAATCTTCAAAAAGGCACAAAACATTTTTCGACAAAAGAAGTTTCTGCCAGGTGTTTGTTCTCTTTTCCCAGCGGTTTAGTCCGTGATTGGTAGCAAACCATACATTACCGTCCGTGTCATATAAAATATCACATACGACATTGTATAGCAACGCATTTTCATTATTTTCCTCATATTTAATGGTATGGAATCTCCGTTCTGAAAAATCAAATTTATATACGCCATCCGAAAAAGTAGATACCCAGATCCTGCCATCATGGTCTTTATAAATATCATATACACTTTCCCCTTTAATGCGGTATTGTTTTTCTTCGTTGTGATTGTATTTCCGGATTATCTTTTTCGTCTGCCTGTCCAGTAAACAAACGCCGGCACCGTCTGTGCCGAGCAACAGATGGTTCTCATCCAGCTCGGTTATCGTAAGTACCGGCTGATACAAAAGATGATTGTTTTCAATAAGTTGTAATTCTCCGGTACCTATATCGTATAAAAACAATCCTTTATCAATACCCCCGATCCATATCTGGCGTGCTTCCCTGTCATAGAATATCGATTCAATTATCAGATTTTCTTTGCTGAGTAATTCCTGCCTTATGAATTTCTTTAGTTTTTTTGTTTCAATATTGAATTCATAGATTTCTTTGTTTGATACCAGCAGGAAATGTTTTTCATCTTTTGGATGAAAAGATTTTATTTCTTCCCCTTTCAGTTCTTCTGTTTTAATTACTTCCAGAGAATCTCCCCTTAGCATTCCGAAATAAGAACGGGTACCGACCCAGATATTATTTTCCGAATCGAAATGGACATTCCTCAAATAAATATTCAGGTCCTGATGACAGATAAACTCGTCCCGTTCCGTAGCGTATCTATAGATAGCGCCCCGGTCGGTATATGCCCACAATAATGAATCATTATCAAGGAGGACATGGGAAAGGCGCATAGGAATATGTCCGTTATTAAGAATGGAAAGGGGATAATTCTTGACATACTTGCCATCAAACCGATCAATACCAAACCGGGTAGAAATCCAGATAAAGCCCTTTTTGTCTTGCTTTACACTGAAACTTTGTATTCCACTGAGGCCTTCATTAACTCCAATATGTTCAATCTGCTGTGCATATGTTTTAAAAATGACAATGTGTGATAATAATATCAATAAGAAAATAAGAAAACTGTGTTTTTTTTCAAAAGTATTCATAGTCGGAAAATGTATGTATTTAGTATAATGATGGATAACATACACAAATATAGAGTTTACAGCAGGTTACATTATCAGATTAAGTGTTAAACATACAGAAGATAAGTGTTAAACAGGAAGTAAAAGGTAAAAGCAGTACTCAGTAGTCCTGCTTTTACCTTTTACTTTTTATCTTTTATCTTTTACTTTTTCCTCATAATAGGATTTCATGATATAAAAAGCTTTTTTCTTATTACCGGAATCGGAGATAAGTCCTTTGCGGTTAAAAAAGTCCTGAATACCTGGTAGCTGGCGGCGTGGGGAACGGAAGTCAACCAAAACCCAGGGGGATAATCCCGAAAGGCCGCTGATGCGGTCAAACATTTGCAGGTTATATTTGTATAACTCTTCCTGGTATTCTTCCGTAAATTTCCGGTTGCTGTCTCCATGAAGCCCCTGCAAAGCACCTCCACCAAATTCGCTGACGATAACCGGTTTGTCGTAAGGAATATTCCAGTTGGCATTCGCCCATTCCGTCATATTTCCCCAATACCAGCCCATATACTGGTTAAAACTGATAATATCGACATATTCATTCATACTATCTTCCATATGAATCGTTTTCGTTTCCGGGTTACGGGTTGTTTCCATGGCCATACTGATCAGACGGGTATTATCCATGTTACACGCATAAGCCGAGAGATTGCTCAGAAAGCGGTCGCGTGCCTCACTGTGGGGAGTTTCATTTGCAATAGACCAAATTACGATGGCACAGCGGTTTTTATCCCGGTAAATCATGTCGTGCAGTTGGTTTTCCGCATTTTTGTATGTGGCCGGATTCTCCCAGGAGATCGTCCAGTAGACGGGAATTTCTGACCACACCATGAGGCCCATTTTCTCAGCTTCACGAACCATTGTTTCATGATGCGGGTAATGAGCCAGCCGTACATAATTACATCCCAGCTCCTTTGCCCAGGTAAGTAAGGTCACTGCGTCTTCCCGTGACCAAGCTCTTCCGGAACGGAAAGGAGCCTCTTCATGGATGCTGATCCCCCGCAGGAAAACATGTTTTCCGTTTAACAAGATTTTTTTCCCTTCCGTGCAGATAGTCCGGAAACCAATTTCATCGGTTATTTTTTCATTTTCTTTACTAAGCCGGAATTCATACAGCTTAGGATGCTCAGGAGTCCAGAGGACAGGTTTTGCTTTGCACCCAAACCAGGCTTTTCCATTTTCGTCGGTTCTGAGCTGCTGCTTTACTTTTAATTCCGGAATCTCTACGCTTACGGTTTGCCCGGCAATGGGATAATTCAACTTTATCCATCCGGTCAGTTGATCGGTATTTCCGTCTTTCAGCTGAAAGGAATAATCTTCGATATAGGTTTCCGGCAGCACGGCAATCATCACTTCACGGGTAATTCCGCCATAGTTCCACCAATCCATATTGACTGTAGGGACATTGTCTTTATGACGTTTATTATCCACTTTCACCACTACGAAATTGTCTCCGTCGTGTATTACTTCTGTGATATCAAAATTGAAAGGAGTATATCCACCGATGTGTTCCCCTACCTTTTTTCCGTTTACATACACTTTAGCATCGTAATTTACGGCTCCGAAATAAAGGACATACCGTGTCCCTGTTTTCTTTTCAATGGGAAAGTCCTTTTTAAACCACACAGTACCTTCATAGAAAAAGAGTTGTTCATCCTGTGAATTCCAGTCACTGGGTACATTCATAAGAGGGGAGGTATCCAGGTTATATTCTACTAAATCCGAAGGATCCTGTGCCTTTTTATTTTCAAAAAAGCCAGCAGTTTTAAAAGGTTGCAACCGGTAATCATAATATCCGTTTTCCAGCGGATCGATTACGTAATTCCACTTCCCGTTCAAACTTATGTAGGAACGTTGATAAATAGAAGATACCAGCGGTATTTCTTTTGCAGGGATCTGCAAAATGATAAGCAATAGCATGCTTATCAGAGATAGTTTCTTTTTATTCATTATTTTTTGTTTTTTTCCGGGCTTTCACCCATTGTTTTCAACAGGGCCGTGAGCTGAGGCCGCACGGCTAATAAGATGCCGCCACTATGTAGCTTAGTACTGTATATAGGAATCCATAAGAGATTGATTTTTATCGATTCCCCGACCTTTACCTCTCAGTTCACGTTGAACCTGGCTGTTTCTCCTTGCTGACTGTTTCCTCCGATCATTACCTCAAAAGCACCGGGTTCAACGGTATATTGCATATTTATATCCCAGAGACCGAAGTCACGGACAGGAATTTCAAAGGTTACCTGCCTGCTTTCGCCCGGATTCAACCACACTTTCCTGAAGGCTTTCAGTTGTTTGACTACGGGAGAAACAGAAGCATATAGGTCTGAGATATAAAGCTGAACAGTCTCGCAGCCTTCTCTTTTTCCGGTATTTTTCAGTGTGATATTTACCTCTAAGGTATCAGAGGGAGAAAGCTTATTGCGGGTAATTTTCAGATTACTGTATTCAAAGGTGGTATAAGACAACCCATAACCAAAAGGATATAAGGGATCAAAACCGGCATCCAGGTAATAGGAGGTATTGCCCAAGGAAGATTGTTTTGCTTCCGGAGGAATATCATTCAGCAGCATTTCTGTTTTTTTAGCCGGACGGCCGATCTTTTCATGATTGTAATAGATGGGAATCTGCCCGGTGACACGGGGAAATGTAACGGGAAGCTTTCCCTGGGGAAAAGAATTACCGGATAAAACATCCACAATAGCCGGACCTCCCATTGTGCCGGGATGCCAGGCATATAAAACAGCATGAGAAAGGTTTATTTCCTTTTCAATAGTCAGTGGTCTTCCTGCCATTAGTATGGTCACAAGCGGAGTTCCTGTTTCTGTCAGTTTCTCCAGTAGTTCGGACTGAGCCCCGACTAAATTGAGGGAAGCAAGGGAATGCGCTTCTCCCGAAAGGATAGATTCTTCTCCGATAAATAAAAGGGTCACGTCAGCCTCCTTTGCCGCTTTCACAGCTTTTGAGAAATTGCCGGTATCCGTATCCCGGCTGAAAGAGAGCCCTGCTTCATAGATGATATCTACCTGATTTCCGTAGTGTTCTTTAAGAGCGCATAAAGGTGTACGGGTCATTTCCTTTTCCCCGTCAAACACCCAGGTACCCAATTGGTCATGCGGGGCATCTGCCAATGGCCCGATTACCGCAATCTTTTTTATATTCTTTCCCAGCGGTAGCAGATCATCCTGATTTTTCAATAGAACGAAGGACTCCTCCGCTACTTTCTTAGCAGCCTGCAGATGGCTTTCCGAATATGCTTTCTTCTTTTTATCCAGCGGTGTATAGGGTTGCTCAAATAGTCCAAGCCTCATTTTTAACCTTAAAATATTCCTTACAGCCCGGTCAATGGTTTCCTCCTTTACTTTTCCCTCTGCTATTAATTGCTCCATGTGGTTGATATAACATTCCGAAACCATTTCCATATCCAGACCGGCATTTACGGCTTTCTGCGCGGCATCTTTTTTATTTTCACAGAAACCATGCTGTACCATCATGCTTACTGAAGCCCAATCCGAAACAACCACTCCGTCAAAACCCCATTCTTCACGTAATATATCTGTCAACAGGAATTTACTGGCACTGGGAGGAATACCGTCATTCGCATTGAATGAGGTCATGACCGTAGCACATCCCGCTTCTTTTAATGCTTTTTCAAAAGGAGGCAGGTAAACACTCCGTAGCTGTCTTTCCGGAATATAGGAAACATTATAGTCACGTCCTCCCTCAACGGCTCCATATCCGATAAAATGCTTTGCACATGCAGCGACGGAAGAAGGATCGGAAAGATCATTTCCCTGCAATCCTTTTACCATGGCTATCCCCATTACTTCTGTCAGGTAAGTATCTTCGCCGAAGCTTTCCGCAATCCTTCCCCAACGGGGATCACGGGAAATATCCATCATCGGGGCAAAGGTCCAGCGGATTCCGTTTTCAGCAGTTTCAATAGCAGCAATACGCGCCCCTTCTTCGACCAGACCAGGATTAAAAGAAGCTGCCTGCCCCAGAGGGATCGGAAAAATTGTTTTAAATCCATGGATTACATCCCGGGCAAACAGGAGAGGAATACCGGCCGCAGATTCTTCCACGGCAATTTTCTGCAATTCATTCAGTAGTACCGGATCCTCCGCATTCAGGATAGAACCGACTTCCCCGTTTCTGATCTGCTGGTATAGTTTCTCATCCGGCTTACACGCGTTCAATTGATTCATCTGCCCTATTTTCTGACGGAGAGACATCTCCGAAAGCAGCTTGTCAATCCGGGTTTCGATGTCGTGTTGTGCATAAAGGCTTCCGTATATAAGCCACATGATTAACCCGATTCCCATATTTTTCAACCCTATTCTTTTCATAAATATAAACGCTATTTTTTATCGCATTAAAAATTTTTCCTTATACATTTTATTATTGTCCCTGACAGAAAGGATATACATTCCTTTTCCGGGTAGGGTAAAGACATGATCTCCGGAAAGTAGTTGCTCGTCTATTTTTTTACCGGAAACATGGTAAACCGTCAGGGTAGCAGGGTACAACACGCCGGAGATTCTTATAACCCCTTCTGCTTCCGTAAAACTTATGGATTGTTCTTCCTGGGTTTCCTGAAAGGAAGACGGGCTATATATCTTTTCTATCACCTTTTTTGCATACCGTTCTCCAAGGATAATATTACTTTCCCGGTCGAAATGAACATCCCCCGAAGCCCTGGGACGTAAGCCTCCGGCAGAAACCCAGTCCGAGTTGTCTATGTTATCCTGTACGGTTTGTATCATTTTATTGAAATCCGCGGATTCCTGCCATGTATAGATCAGCTCACCGGCCAGGAAATAAGGATCCGGAGAATTAAATTCCGTACGCATATCGGTTACCATTTTATTTAGTTTATCCAGATACGTACCGGTAGTTTTAGTATTGCTTTCTCCCTGATGCCAGAGGATCGCCTTCAATTCTCCCCACGGCAAAGCTTCTTTCATCCGGTTCACTGTTTTGTTATACAACTCTGCCCCTTTTGACCATTCGTCCATAGAGGTTCCGCCTTTTGCGTTTACTACCATCCCAACCGTTGCAGCCGGAACGTTTTCCGAAATATAACGGGCAAACCCATAGGCAGGGCTGATCTGCTGCTCACCGAGTGTTTTGCGGATATTGGAATATTGGTTCATCGGGTTGGTGGCTTCTTCAAAACCAAAAGAAGGCGTAAATAAATAACAGCCGGCAATCGGATCCAGGTCTCCTTTGTCTGCGTCCATGTATCCTCTCCCTGCCATGTTTGATTGTCCGATGCAGAGAAAAAGGTCCAGCGCAGGAAGAACCTGACAGAGAATCCGGTATTCCACGGTTGTACTTCCATCCCCGGAGATTACTTTCAGGATAGCTGTCCGCCGATTTTCCCCATTGGAGAAAATGTCGGTGACAGGCTCATAAGCAACAGTCTGTTTCCTGTTTTCCGGGACCCAGCTTATTTCCGGAGAATTGTTATATGTATAAGGAAAATAACAGGTATAAAAGAATTTATCCTGTTCAAAGAATTCTATCTCCTTTCCATCCATAAGGATATTTTTCAAAAAAGCATTTGCAGTCACCTCTTCTCTTACAAAGAGAATCGTATACGTCAGTTCATATTCATCGTTCACCACACGGATAGTAGTTGTCCTTTCTTCCGGTGTACCATTAAAGCAGGTAGCCTTTATAACCGTTATGGTGCTTTGTTCTCCGGATTTTTCATATGTTATCTCCGGAATATCCGTCCATCCGGTTTCTATGGGTATTGGATAATGAAATACTTCCGGGGAAAACCCACCGATTGACTTTCCATTTATACGGATATCCGTTAGTAACAGAGAAGGAATATCCTTTTCTGTTACAGATAAACGGGGTTGATTATTTCCGGGCGCTTCTTTAGAATGAAAGTTAATAATGCTTCCCGAACTGGTTTCCGGATGACGTACGTTTTTATCTTCCCGAAGCATGAAGGAAAGGGTATGCCTGCCAAGATGTTTGTATTCTTTCACTTTTTCCGTGATGTTAAACTCCAGCTATTTATCCTGTGTATTTCCTACCGTCGCAACCAATGTCGTGATTTTTACCGCTTCCCCGACGATAGTCCGGTTTTCATAGGTAAGCGCATCTTCGCTCCATTCATTATTTGCTAATGCATAGAGGCTTATGAAGTGTTCAAAATTACCTTGGTTTTCTTTCCCGCAAATCCGGAACTTCGCTTCTTCTATCAGATCAGGATTATTGCAGATACCGGATAAATCAAATTTCAGGTAAGAGGTATATGTCCACTGGTCGTCGTTTTGATGTGTATAGGTTCTCAGTCTGCTTCCGTCTTCTATATGCTTTATTACCATATTTTCCGTACCACCATTGGAAAAAACATAGGTATCATCCAGGGGGAAAAACTCTTTTTCGGTTCCGGAAGAATAGATGGCAACAAACAGGAAAAGGTAGAAAAATAAAATCTGGTTCTTCATATTTCTTAGTTTTAAGTATGCTTGCTGTTTTACATAGTGCAAACATAAAGAAGACACCAGTACTTTCCTTTTATTATTTTCCAATTTACTTGTAAAATATTCCCGGCTGCTTATTTTCAGGAGGAAACCGCAGGATTAACAGGAAAGAGTTAACTCATAAGCAGGTAGGGAGGCTCAAAAAAATTGCGAATTAACCGATAGCTGGTAGTACTACGCCCCTTAAAAGGAGTTATCTAATAAGTCAAATTAATTTCCTGAATCGCAAGATTGACAATATCAAAGCAGGTATTTTTTAGAATTCTATAAACTTCCGTAATACCCTGTTTATTTCTTTATCAACCGCAAAGGCGCAGAGTTCGCAAAGAAACTAATTGCGAACATTGCGTTTTTGCGGTTGATTAAAGAGCCAACATAACAGTAAAAATTACTTATCAGACAACTCCTTTCCGGAAGTATTGTGTTACTATAAATCCCTTATACACCCATTTAGGGCAAATAAAACATCCATAGAGCAGATTCGTCCGGGAAACACACTTTTCTGAACTGTTTTTCCTATTTTCTGTTTTTTATAAAGATAAAACATTAAAATGAAAGGAATCAAACAAATCTCTTCTATTTTTACTTTTTCCATGTCACCTTTTACTTTAATTAATTACTTTTGTTTTCTAAATTATTTTTTGTGAACGTAGAATTTTTCATAGCTAAACGAATCCATTCTGACAAAAAAGGAGGCAAACAGATTTCGCGTCCGGGAATTCGCATTGCTGTTGCCGGCATAGCGCTGGGTCTTGCTGTGATGATTCTGGCAGTAGCTATTGTTATAGGTTTTAAGCAGGAAATTCGCGGAAAGGTAATCGGATTCGGTTCGCATATCCGGATATCCAGTTTCGAATCCAATTATTCCTATGAAACCCAACCGATCGTTGTTACGGATGAATTAATAAATGAGATAATGAAAAACCCGGAAGTGGTCAGGGCGGAACGTTTTGCAACAAAGCCGGGAATTATTAAGACCGATACGGACTTTCTGGGTGTAATCCTGAAAGGAATTGATAAGGATTATGACCTCTCCTTTTTTGAAAAAAACCTGATAGAAGGAAAAATGCTCACTATTCCGGATACCCTCACGAATGATGTACTTATTTCGGAAAATATTGCCAATAAGCTGCATCTTTCATTGGGCGATGGATTCCTTACTTATTTCGTACAGGAAAATGTGAGGATGCGGAAATTTAATATTGTAGGAATTTACCAGACTAATTTTACGGAATACGACGAAATATTCCTCTTGGCAGATATGCGGCATATTCAGCGTCTTAATAACTGGGACAGTTTACAGGTAAGCGGCATCGAAATTCTGGTAAAGGATTACAACCGGGTAGATGAAATTGCGGAAGATATCTTTTATGATCTGAACGATGAACAAGCCGGAAGCTTTTATGTAGAAACAATACGGGACCTGAATCCGCAGATTTTTAACTGGCTGGACTTGCTGGACATGAATGTATGGATCATCCTCGGGCTGATGCTGGCTGTATCGGGATTTACCATGATCTCCGGATTGCTGATCCTGATTCTTGAAAGGACAAATATGATAGGAATTCTGAAAGCGTTGGGTGCAAAAGATTTCTCCATACGGAAGGTGTTTCTTTATTTATCTTCTTTCCTGGTACTCCGGGGCATGTTATACGGAAATATCATCGCGCTGGTAATTTGTTTTATCCAGTATTACTTCCATGTATTCACGCTGGATTTGACAATTTATTATATAGATACCGTACCGATTCACCTGAATGTTCTTTACATTATCCTACTGAATATTATGACGTTGCTTATATCTATGCTGATACTAATATTGCCCTCTTACCTGATTGCAAGGATAAATCCGGCAAGAAGCATCCGGTTTGAATAAATAAAAAAGAAATAATAAATTCCGGAGGAATTATTAAACTAACTTTTTAGGTAGGTGTTTATTAAAAAAGAACTAATATTTAAAATAATAATATGGCCAGAATTGCAAACAAATTAACGGAGCTGATCGGAAATACACCTCTGTTAATGCCTGAGAACTTCATTAAACAAAAGAACAGTAAGGCAAATCTGATTTTAAAGCTGGAATACTTTAATCCTGCCGGAAGTGTAAAGGATCGTATTGCAAACGCGATGGTAGAAGACGCGGAAGCAAAAGGTATCCTGAAACCGGGTAGTACGATTATTGAGCCAACCAGTGGAAATACCGGAATCGGTCTTGCGTTTGTATCTGCCAGTAAAGGGTATAAACTGATCCTGACTATGCCCGAAACGATGAGTCTCGAACGCCGGAACCTCCTAAAAGCACTGGGAGCCACTCTTGAACTGACACCGGGTAAAGATGGTATGAAAGGAGCTATCAGTAAAGCAATGGAATTGCAGGCATCCATTCCGGGATCTGTTATTTTACAACAGTTTGAAAATCCCGCTAATCCCGCTATCCATAGAAAGACCACCGGTGAAGAAATATGGAGGGATACGGATGGGAAAGTAGATATTTTTGTAGCCGGAGTAGGAACAGGAGGTACGATTACCGGCGTCGGAGAAGTTTTGAAACAACATAACCCGAATATAAAAATTGTGGCTGTCGAGCCATCGGATTCTCCGGTTTTATCCGGCGGTAATCCCGGACCCCATAAAATACAGGGAATCGGAGCCGGCTTTGTTCCGTCTATCTACAACCCGAATGTAGTAGATGAAATTATTCAGGTATCCGGTGACGATGCGATTAAGACAAGCCGGGAACTGGCTTCCGAGGAAGGACTTCTGGTGGGAATCTCATCCGGAGCAGCCACGTATGCAGCCTGTCAACTGGCAGCAAGAGAAGAAAATAAAGGAAAAAATATTGTGGTACTTCTGCCGGATACCGGAGAAAGATATCTTTCTACCGTGTTGTATGCATTTGAAGAATACCCGTTATAAGAGGTAAGAAGTAAAAGGTAAAAGGTAAAAAATTTCAGAAAGTATATTTTTTACCTTTTACTTCTTAATTCTCTAAGCTTGGAATATTTTACAAGAATATACATGGAGCTGATTCTGGCCAGCAGGTATCCTTCGTATCCATCAAGAAAACCGAGTTTAAAGAGGTAAGCCTTGTAGAATTTAAACTTTGCACTGAAAAATATATTCCAGGCGGACTTGGTTTTTCCTCGTTTGTGATATTGAAGAGCTAATTTGGAGGTGTAAAGGTTGAATTTATTGAAGTATTCCTCCAGACTTTTGTAGGTATAATGTTTGATATCTTCTTTAATAGTTCCGATTTTGGCTGTTGTGAGAAATGTTTCATGTACAATCCGGTTATCGTATTTTCCGGCGCCATTAATAAACAATCTTACCCGGTAAAAATTACTCCATCCTCCGTGTTTTATTTCCTTTCCGAAACAAATCGTAGAAAATCGTATTTTATAAACAGGATACGGAGAAGCAGGTGCTTTTACTATTTCCCGGATCCGTTGCTCCAACGCAGGAGAAATCACTTCATCCGCATCAATCAATAAGATCCACTTTCCCTGGCACTTTTCAATTACCGAATTCTTCTGAGGTCCGAAACCCTTCCACTTTTCTACATATACCTTTGCATGATAAGACTCTGCTATTTCTACGGTACGGTCTGTACTGCCATTGTCGACAATGATAATTTCGTCGGCTATATTTTTTACTGCCTCCAGGGTTCCGGGTAGGTCATTTTCTTCATTATAGGTTATTAACCCGACTGATAAGTCCATTTTTAATTCCTTAATAATAAACAAATATAAGAAAAATCCGGCAATTTTATCTCAGGAAGTACTTATTATACAAGAATAAGTTTTTATTTTGCAGCAAATAAAAAGAATTCCTATGGAATATTATATAAGTATTTTTGCTTCTTTAATTCTTGTTTGTCTGGTCTTTTACATTTACAATTACTATAAATTAAAAAGAGGACTGTGTATTCTGATGTACCATCATATCGGCAATAAATATGATGAGAAGTCCGGTGGATTCTTTGTGTTAAGTAATATGTTTGAAAAACAACTGGACTTACTTGTCCGGGAAGGGTTCTATCCTATATCACTTTCAGAGGTAGAAGATTGTTTTATCAATAAAAAGAAAATTCCCTCACGCTCTGTCTTATTAACTTTTGATGACGGATATGCCAATAATTATGAGTTTGCTTACCCACTGGCCAAAAAGAAAAATATTCCTATTGCTATTTTTGTAAACACCGGTGAAATCAGTCAGAAACCGGAAATGCTTACCTGGGAGCAGATAAAAGAAATGCAGAAGAGCGGAGTTGTTGACATTTCTTCTCATGGAATGTTTCATAAACGGTTGAGAAGACTTTCTGACGAAGAGGCACTCTATGAACTTACAGAAAGCAAATCTATGATAGAAAAAGAAACAGGCAAAGTCGTGCAAAGTTTTTGTTATCCTTTCGGAGCGTTTGACAAAAGAGTAAGAAAGTTAGTATTTGAAGCAGGATACAAGATGGATTTCGGCACCCGGAAAGGAATTAACCACTGGCCATGGAACTCTGCCCGCCCCTTATTAAGGGCGCATATCATGCATGGTGAAAGTATGGAGGACTTCCCTTGCCAGTTAAAGACAGGATACAAAAATAAATTTATATCCCGGTTATTTTAAATTCCTTCGGATATGACAGATAAAAAGGTTTTTATAGTTTTTCTATAAAACCGAATTGTTTCCCTTTTTTTCCGATCAGGAACTTAAACTTGAAGAAGTTACCTCAGAAAGAAGCTGTTTTCCAGATTTTCTTATGGCGTTCGATATCAAAATAATCAGTTATAGGGTTGGATTTTGTCAGGAAAGCCATCCCTCCTGCTGTTTTCCTGTAGTCTTCCAGAATATTTACATGTTTGTATTTTTTCATGGCTTCTCTGTAACAGGGTCTGTTTGCATCATGAACAATCAGCAATCCGTCATCAGTTAACAAATCATATACATAATCAATACATACCTCACGCGCCATTCCATCTACCAGAATCAGATCGAAAGGAGCAAATTCTTTTCCTTTTTCCACATAAGAAGTGAAGTCACCTTCATATCCATCATCCTTATAGGTAGCATTATCAGGAGGAACAAGACTTAATGTTGTTTTAGCCGAAATTCTCTTTTTCACATATTCTCCCCATTCCTGATTGTGTTCAACAGAAAACCATCTGCTTGTTTCCGGTAGAAATTGCGGGTAATAAATACTACTATAACCACATCCGTACTCCAACACCCTCGCCGGTTTGTTTTTAATCAGTATTTCTTTGAAGATTTCAATTTCCCGCTCTTTCATATACGGACGGTTTACTTCTTTTCCGAAAGATCGGAGCATCTTTGTCCTGCTTCCTGTAAAAAACATATTTCCTAATCCGGCCGGTGTGTAATTATTCTTCGTCATATTAGTATTTTATAAATTCAAAAAAACAAAATTAGTTCTTCTTCTCTTAATATTTTACTTTTTTTTACTTTTTAATGAAAAATATCCTATCTGATTATAATTTTTAAAACCTCCGATTCTTTCTCCGCCCAATAAATGATGTTCAACCCAGTTCAGAATACGGTATTTCAACCGGAATTTCTTTCCTATATCGGGTTTTTCTCCTTCAAAACGTAAATATTTCTTCCAGCTCATTCGGGAAATACGATCTTTCATTACCTCCGGATGCCGTCCTTTAAATTCAGGCATACAGGTTAAATTTCCGTAATCAAAATATGTATCTTTTTTTCCTTCATAGTCCAATTCATGCAATTCCCCCTGTTCATTATTTTTCTTTACCATAGAAAGAGGATTTCTTACCCACCCGTAATGATACACATATGCATCAAGCAGAATACAATTCAGCTTTCGAGTTCCTTCTTTCTGCCAGTAATTGACTTTATCAAAATCAGGAATCATACGAAAAGACTGCGCATCCCCCCAGGAATGGATATCAGGGAGATTTCTTACCATACGGATTTCCTTGGGATAAGCAAAATGCATCGCATCTATATAGTGGTTATAATCTCCGTATAGATGAACATATTTCATCAGAAAGCCCTCTACCCGTTTATCATGCGTATATTTTTCATAAGCAGCTCTGATAACAGGGAAAGCCTCCTCATGCAATACTTCATCGCCCTGCAGATAAAGACACCAGTCTCCCTGGCACATATGGAGGACCTCATCTGTCTGATGAGCATAAATCATACCATTTACATTGTAAGTAGAGGTATCCCAATCGGAATGGACTATTTTTATTTTAGAAGAATTAATAGAACGAATCAATTTTTCTGTCTCATCCGTACTATCTCCCAGAGAAACAATAAATTCGTCTACAATAGGCAAAGCTGATGTTATACATTCCACAATGGGAAAATCGTATTGGATTGCATTCCGTATAATGGTAAAGCCACTTATTTTCATGCTTTTTTTATATTCGTTTTACGTTTGCCGGATAAAGTTTCCGGTTCATCCTGTTTTTAAGGGGAAAACCGGCAAGGAGAAATATATTGCTATCCGGTTACTATTTTACGTTCTACAACGTACTTTTTCTTTCCCAGGGATTAAATATCCAGAAAACGTTCTACCTCCTTCATATTTTTATCAAAATCGAACTTTTCTGCCACCCTTTTCTTTCCGTTTTCTCCATATACTTTTCTTTTTTCAGGAGAAAGAAGAAGCTCTTCTATTGCCTTGGCAAATGCTTTTTTATCGGGGTAAGGAAGCAGGTAGCCGGTCTCGTTATTTACAATTAGTTCCGGATTGCTGCTTATATCAAATGCCACTACCGGTTTTCCGGAAGCCATGGCTTCTGTGATGACATATCCGAATCCTTCCCATTCGGAAGGAAGAGCAAAAATATCAATGGTTTTCATAAACTCCGCAGGAGAATGAACCAATCCTGCAAACTCCACCCGGTCAGAGACATTTAATTCTGCCGCTTTTCGTTTGAGTTCTTCCAGCATAGGACCGTCCCCTCCTATCCGGAATAAACAGTCAATGTTTCTTTGTTTCAGGATAGCAGCCACTTCCAGCAACAGGTCCTGACGTTTCTGATACACACAGCGACCAAGATTGCCGATAATAGGAATCGGATTTTCTGTCCAGGTTCCTTGTTGAAACGCTTTTGGATTAAGACCGTTGTAAATAACTTTTATTTTATCCCGGGGAAATAATTCAGGATTATTCTGCAGGATAGTTTTTTTTGTTGCTTCTGAGTTAGCGATGATGTCCGTCAGGCATTTCCCATAAATAAAACGATTCAGAAAAGTATTTTTAATTGGTACAGCACTTCCCCGGCGGAAAATAATCTTCTTTATGCCAGCTTTTTTTGCTGCCCAGGCCGCATTTTTAAGATCTTTGGAAAAATTAAAGATAACAATGTCAAAACGTTCTTTATTGAAGAATTTGCGGATAGTAGCGACTTTGTACGGATTCAGGAAACTCAGGTTGCTGATGGCAAATGCTTTCGTCTTTAATCCTGCCGCCGAAGCTCTGTTTAACAACTCGCTTTTTTCCGAAGAAACAACTACTACCTGATGGCCTTTCCGGGCACAACAGCGAGCCACGTCAAAATGCCATGTTTCCCCTCCTCCCCAGGTAGTGGATGTATTGAAAAAGCAAATTTTCATTTTCAGTCAATATTATTCTAAAGGCGTGCATCTACCATATCTTTGGGTAAAATAGCTTTTGTATCAAAAATGACACACCCTTTTTCTTTGTAAACAGAATATGGGATCTCAAGGAACTGTGTATGGGAAACAGCGAGCAGGATAGCCTGATAGTCTTTAGCCGGATTAATTCCCGGAAGCAACTCCAGTCCGTACTCGACTTTTACTTCTTCCGGATCAACCCACGGATCATATACATCTACTTTCATATCGTAATCCGCTAGTTCTTTATAAATGTCTATCACTTTGGTATTCCGTATATCCGGACAGTTTTCCTTGAAAGTAATCCCTAGAATCAGTACGTTTGCTCCTTTGACAGGGATATTTTTACGAATTAACAGTTTTACGATTTTATTGGCAACAAATGCCCCCATGCTATCATTTACCCGGCGTCCGGACAGAATAACCTGCGGATAATATCCGAGTTGTTCTGCTTTATAGGTAAGGTAATACGGGTCAACACTGATACAATGACCACCTACCAGTCCGGGTTTAAATTTCAGAAAATTCCATTTGGTTGCTGCTGCATCCAATACTTCCTGTGTATCAATTCCTACTTTGTCAAAAATCAGCGCCAACTCATTTACAAAAGAAATATTCAAGTCACGTTGTGCATTTTCAATTGCTTTAGCCGCTTCCGCTACTTTTATGGAGGACGCTTTATAAGTACCGGCACTGACAATGGAAAGATATAATTTATCGACTACCTCTGCTATTTCAGGAGTGGAACCGGAGGTTACCTTTTTGATGGAAGTAAGCGTATTTATTTTATCGCCGGGATTTATCCTTTCCGGAGAGTAGCCGCAATAGAAGTCCTTATTGAATAGTAATCCGCTCTGACCCTCCAGCAAAGGGACACAATCTTCTTCCGTACAGCCCGGATAAACCGTAGATTCGTAAATCACGATGTCTCCTTTCTTAAGGTATTCCCCGACAACCCTGGTGGCTGACAATAAAGCCCGGAGATCCGGCTTCTTAAACCGGTCAATCGGAGTAGGAACCGTAACAATAAATACATTTGCCTCCCGGATGGATTCTTTTGCGGAAGTAAATCTGAGTTTTTCTGCGGCCAGAATGGATTCTTTATCAGATTCTTTTGTCCTGTCAATTCCAGCTTTTAATTGCTCTATGCGCAGAGGATTAATATCGTACCCGATGGTTTCATATATCTTTCCGAATTCAACGGCCAACGGTAGCCCGACGTATCCTAATCCAATCACAGCAATTTTTTTCTTCTCCTGCTCCATTTATGGTGTATCCATTAATAAAAAATAAAAAGACGGTATAAAACGAATGACTTTCATTGCCGTCTTAATATCTCGTTATCAGTTTCTGTCAATAATAAGATATATTTCTTTTTATAGTGTATTTCGGCACGTGTTTTTCATATTCTATTCGCTGGAACCAGTTGCCTTCTCCGTCGTATGTCCAGTGAAGTTTATCCAACAGGTTCCCCTTTGTATCCCATGTAAAAGAGGAAATCAGACGTTGTCCTTTGTCATAATCGTAATTTCTGCGATGAATTTGTTTTCCGGCAGCATCATACCACCATTCCATTTTCAGGTTGCCATCTTTATTGTAACTATATACTTTCCGAATATCCAGTTCCCCATCTTTAAAGATCCGGGATTCCACCATTTTATGTTTTTTATCGTAGGAGTTGATCGTCACTTCTTTCAATAGTCCGTTTACATATTCCGCATTTTCAATTACGTTTCCATATATATCGTATTTACAGGACCATTTTGTTGTCAGTCTGTCATTTACGTACCATGCTTTTTCAATCATATTTCCCGGCATATCATATACATATGTACATTTCCATGCAACTTTCCCGGAAGGATCTGTCCAGTATTCATTCACCAGCTGTCCTCTGTTATTGTAATTGTAATACCATTTTTTCTGTAACGCTCTATTCTGACCTTTATACCAGGCTTTTTCGACTATTTTATCCCCTTCATACTTATAAGATACCGTTTCTTCCAGGCTGGTATCATTATAAATATTTTCTTCTACCAGGCGTTTCTGACTATCATATACAAAGTTCCACTTCTTCGCACCACCTCCGGTATGACTAATTAATGTCTGGTCCATAAGAACTCCGGCCCGGTCGAAATTTTTTATGATCTCCTCCTGAGCAGTGATCTGCTGGTCAGAATATTTATCTTTTTCCCCTCCGTTATCTATCACATACGCTACTTCTACCACCGTTTTTACTCTTCCTTTATAGTCCTCTTTTTCCCAGTTACCGGACTCTTCGGACAGCTGACCGAAAGCAGCATGTATAAAAAAAACGGGAAAAACAAAAGCAAGCAATTTTTTTGTCATATCCTATAATTTTGGTTTTAACTATTAAGAGTACAAAGATAAAAAATTAACGATTTAACTTAAGTTTCTTTTTCTTATTTTCTCCAGATACTTATCTGTTAGGCTGGAAACCGCATATTTGTCCAGTTCCTGAAAGGGAACTTTTATGCAATTGTTTTCAAAATACTGCATATCCGGCAGGTCGTTTACTTTATAGAAAACCGTATGGAGTGTCTGGTGACTCAGGATATGCTTGTCCCGATAGCTGATCTGCCAGAAAAGAGTAGAATCTACCTGTGGGAAAAACTCCATAAATTCCGGCAGAGATGAAATTTCATCCAACGATAAACGCACCGGTGCCTCAATAAGAGGTAATTCATATAGATTTTTCCAGATGTCATTCCCGGTTCTCTTGCGAAGAAAAATACAATTATCCTTTTCAATATGAAAATAATTGAAGTACCTTTTCCTTGTTTCTTTACGAGGTTTCTTTTTCGGATAGTTGAGTACACTTTTCCGGGCATACGCCTGGCATTTTTCCTGCAAAGGACATTCCCGGCAATTCGGAGCCACAGGTGTACAATGCAACGCTCCGAACTCCATGATAGCCTGATTATGCTGAGTAGCATTTTCCGGGCGCAGTAGTTCCTGAGCCAGTCCGGAAAATATTTTTTTTCCGGAAGAGGAATCGATCATATCTTCTATGGCAAAAAGCCGGGATAATACCCGAAATACATTGCCATCGACTACCGCATGAGGCAAATTAAAAGAAAAAGAAGCAATTGCTGCTGCGGTATATTCCCCGATTCCTTTAAGAGATAAGATTTCCTGATAAGAAGAAGGAAAAAACCCTCCGTACCTTTCAACGATGTCCTTTGCTGCCTGATGAAGGTTTCGGGCACGACTGTAATAGCCAAGTCCCTGCCAGGATTTCATCACTTCATCTTCATGAGCTTCGGCAAGGGTCTTTACATCAGGAAAATGTGCAATAAAATTCAGGAAATAATCCATTCCCTGATTCACTCTGGTTTGTTGTAAAATGATTTCAGATATCCAGATAATATATGGGTCAGTTGTTCTTCTCCAGGGAAGGTCTCTTTTATTTTGTTCGTACCATTCGACTAAAACGTCACTGATAAAGTAAGAAGAAATTGTTTTTGTCATATTCTATATTGATTCTTCAAAGATATGAAAAATACCCTCTACAACATGCATATTCACATAAATTGAAGTATCTTATATAAAATATGGCAAATAAAACTGAAAAATAAGCAAAAAATGGCACCTATACATACAATAATAGAAACATTTGCATAAATGGCTAAAAAAAAGAAAATTACCTATTTGCGAATTAAATCTGTAAAAAATGGGCTTTTGTTTTTTTTGGAAAAGAAAAAACTTATATCTTTACAAGTCAAAATTTTAAATTCAAATTATTAACACATAAATATTTATAACAATGACTAAAGCGGATATTGTTAATGAAATTTCTAAAAACACGGGAATTGACAAAGCCACCGTGTTGACGACCATCGAATCTTTTATGGATTCTGTAAAAAAATCACTTTCAGCCAATGAAAATGTATATTTGAGAGGATTCGGAAGCTTTATTGTTAAAAGAAGAGCACAGAAGACAGCACGTAATATTTCCAAAAATACGACTATTATTATTCCTGAACACAATATCCCGGCTTTTAAACCTGCAAAAGTTTTTGTGTCTAAAGTATCAAAATTATAATTAAATACTAACTCTTTATAAAAACAGAAGAAAATGCCTAGCGGAAAAAAAAGAAAAAGACATAAAATGTCTACCCACAAGAGAAAAAAAAGACTTAGAAAGAACAGACACAAAAAGAAAAAATAATTTAAGTTTTTTTTAAAAGTATACAGAACAAACTTAACTGTAGTTAAGTTTGTTCTTTTGTTTATTCAATAAGCATGTAACTTAGTGACAAACGAACTTGTTTTAGATGTTAAATCCCAAGAGGTAACGATTGCAATTCTTCAGGACAAACGTCTGATGGAACTGCAAAAAGAAACCCGGAATGTTTCATTCGGTGTAAGGGATATCTATCTGGGCAAAGTAAAAAAAATAATGCCCGGATTAAATGCGGCATTCGTTGACGTAGGTTACGAAAAAGATGCTTTTTTACATTATCTTGATTTAGGTCATCATTTTAATACGTTAAACAAATACGTACAACAAACAATCGGAAGCAAAAAGAAAGGCGTTCCCATTTCAAAACTTCGCTTTGAAAAAGAATTGAATAAAGACGGCCTTATTTCTGAAGTGCTTCAACCCGGCCAGGAAATTCTGGTACAAATCACAAAAGAACCTATCTCCACAAAAGGGCCAAGACTTACTTCCGAAATATCCTTAGCAGGAAGAAATCTGGTATTGATCCCGTTCGGAGATAAGGTTTCGGTTTCTCAAAAAATCAAATCCAGTGAGGAACGAATACGTCTGAAACAATTGATGCAAAGCATCAAACCAAAAAACTTCGGCATTATTATCCGCACCCTTTCCGAAGGAAAACGCGTAGCAGAATTGGATACAGAGTTAAAAATCCTACTGAAACGTTGGGAGGAAGTAACAGCCAAGTTACAAAAATCACCGTCACTTATTCTTGAAGAAACAGGACGTACGGTAGCTTTATTAAGAGACGTCTTCAATCCTTCTTTTAAAAATATTTATATGAATGACAAGGATGTCTTTCACGAAGTAAAAGACTATGTGACCCTGATCTCTCCCGAACAGGCCGGCACAGTCAAATTATATGAAAAAGAGGAACCGATTTTCGATCATTTCGATGTCACAAAACAGATTAAATCTTCTTTTGGTAAAACCGTATCTTTCAAACGCGGAGCATATCTGATTATTGAACATACGGAAGCCATGCATGTAATTGATGTAAATAGCGGAAACCGTAACAAGGGAAATTTACAACAAGAAGAAAATGCACTGGAAGTAAATATGTCGGCCGCTACGGAAATTGCCCGTCAGCTACGATTGAGGGATATGGGGGGTATCATTGTGATTGACTTTATCGACATGCAGGAATCGGAACACAGGCAACGTCTGCTTGAACATATGCTTTCCGAAATGTCAGAAGACAGAGCAAAACACAGTATTCTACCATTGAGTAAGTTCGGCCTGATGCAGATTACCAGACAAAGAGTACGTCCGGTACTGGATATTATTACTACCGAAGACTGTCCGACATGTTTTGGAAAAGGATCCATAAGTCCTTCTATCCTGTTTACGGATAAACTACAGGACAAGATTGATTATATGACTAATACATTAGGAATTAAAAAGTTTAAATTATATGTACATCCTTTTGTAGAGGCTTATATAAAAAAAGGATTTGTTTCCTTACTCTGGAAATGGAAGCTTAAATATGGCTTCGGTTTTAAGATTATCAGTGACCAGAATCTGGCTTTACTGGAATATCATTTTTATAATGAGGACAAAGAAGAGATTGACTTAAAACAGGAAATTGAAATAAAGTAAATTTCGTATCCGAATAAAAAAACAGCGGCTGTAATTTATAGATTACAGCCGCTGTTTTTTATTTAATCATTTTCATATGGAATATGTTTTGCTTCACAAAATTCTATAATAATTGTTTTTATTTCCCGCAAATCTTTATACTTTAGCTCATTCAAATCAATCTGGTAAGTCTTACTGGCTTCCGTATGTATCTTCAGATGGCTAATCCCGATGTTAATCCGGGATATCTGATCCCAACTAATTTTTCCGGAAAGTTTCTGATCCGGGAAATTTACGGTTATGTCTTCATTATCTACTGAGATCAAAGGTTTCGGTTGCCATAAGGTAAATAAAAAAATGGGAATAAGAGATAATAATAAACCGGTCAGGCTTAAATAAAACAATACATCAAATCTTTTATTAATTATAAAATAAAAAACAGATGCCAACGAAGTAATAAAGAAATAACAAGCAACAAATAAAGTAATGTACCGTTGTTCTTTAGAGGTTTTATACTGAACTATTAATTTTTCCATCTTTTAAACCGGAGCAGTTAAATATAATTATTTAATGTTTTAATTAAGCAAAGAATACAGGTCAACAAACCGAAGAGACAAAAAGTTCGGAGAAATTAAAAAAACTTCTTTTTTTATTAAATCTTTTTTCCGGATTCCAGTCTAACTTTGATCCGAATCTTATAACGAGAGAAAATTGCACATACATATAACACTAATATCATAAACTGACATTTGTAATGAATAAGAAAACCAAGATTGCACTTATTTCCGTAATCATTCTTTTCATAGCCGGAATGGCTTTTTATCCGTACATTAAAACCAGGTTTTCCGGGAAAGAAGAAGCTTCTCCCTCACCTCCTAAAACCGAAAGTAAATCTACGGATGCTTTCAATGTAAATGCAAAAGTCATAAAAGCAGAAAATCTGGATGATATCTTTCGCACAACAGGGATTCTTATTCCGGACGAAGAAGTAGATCTTTCTTTTGAAACTTCCGGTAAAATAACCAATATCTATTTCCAGGAAGGAACAAGCGTGACAAAAGGGACGTTGCTGGCAAAAGTCAACGATGCTCCTTTACAGGCGGAACTGGAAAAGTTGACCACACAGATTCCGTTGGCTGAAGACCGTGTTTTCCGTCAGGAATCTTTACTGGCTAAAGACGCTGTCAGTCAGGAAGCATTTGAATCGGTAAAAACCGAACTTGATAAATTAAAAGCAGACATAGATCTTGTAAAAGCAAGAATTGCCCAGACAGAACTTCGCGCTCCTTTTGATGGGATTATAGGATTAAGACAAGTAAGTGAAGGCGCGTATGCTTCTCCGACAACGGTTGTTTCCCGACTGACAAAAATCGTTCCTCTGAAAGTGGAATTCTCAATCAATGAACGACAGGCGAATGAAATAAAAGCAGGCACACCTTTGACTTTCACATTAGTAAATGACCTGAATATTTATGGTGCATCCGTTTATGCCGTAGAATCCAGGCTGGACGAAAGTACCCTGTCTCTGAAAGTGCGTGCCAGGTATCCGAATGCCGGAGGGAAATTAAAGCCGGGACAGTCTGCAACAATTGAAATTAAACTTCAGGAGATTAAAAATACGATTGTGATACCAAGTCTTTCTACAGTAGCAGAAATGGGACGGGATATTGCCTATATCTATAAAGATGGCAAGGCAAAACAGGTGGTAGTAAAAAAAGGAATGCGGACAGCATCTTCGGTACAGGTTCTGGATGGAATACAAACGGGAGATACGTTACTGACATCCGGAATTATGCAATTAAGGGATGGTATGCCTGTAACAATTAATCTGACAAATGACTGATAACGTATATACAATTACTCCGGTAGGAGAAGAGGAATATCACAAAATAGTTTCCATCTGGGAAATATCTGTAAGGGAAACACATTCTTTTTTAAAGGAAGATGACCTGCTTTTTTACAAAAAACAAATACCTCGGCTCTATCTTCCGAACCTCACTATATATGGTTTACGGGATGAGCAAGGTACTCTCAAAGGCTTCATAGGGACTTCGGGAAATAAACTGGAGATGTTGTTTCTTCATCCGGCTACCACAGGAAAAGGATTCGGAAGAATCTTGATTGAATATGCCATTTCCCGGTTAAAAATAGATGAAGTAGATGTCAATGAACAAAATACAAATGCAACGGGATTTTATAAACGCTTTGGTTTTAAAGTGATAAGCCGGTCGGAACAAGACGGGGAAGGGAAAGACTACCCGATATTGCATATGAAATTATAAATTATAACATAACTAAAGACAATATATTCTGATATATGACTCTTTCAGAACTAAGTATAAGACGCCCGGTACTTTCCACAGTGTTTGTACTGATAATTTTCCTGCTGGGAATAATAGGGTACACCTATCTTGGAGTACGGGAATATCCGAATGTGGATAATCCTATTATTACCGTAAATGTAAGCTATCCGGGAGCAAATGCAGATATCATAGAAAATCAGATTACGGAACCATTGGAACAGAACATCAATGGGATTCCGGGCATTCGTTCACTTTCCAGTACCAGTAGTCAGGGCTCAAGCCGGATTACCATTGAATTCGAACTAAGTGTGGACCTGGAAACTGCGGCAAATGATGTGCGTGATAAGGTTTCACGTGCCCAACGTTATCTTCCGAAAGACTGTGACCCTCCGACAGTGACAAAAGCCGATGCAGATGCTACGCCTATCATGCAGATTACCGTGCAAAGTGAAAAACGTTCCTTGCTGGAATTAAGTGAAATCGCCGATCTTACCATTAAAGAAAGACTTCAGACCATTCCCAATGTTAGTGCGGTGGAAATCTGGGGAGAAAACAGGTATTCCATGCGCCTGTGGCTGGACCCGTCAAAAATGGCAGCTTATAAAATTACTCCGATTGATGTAAAAAATGCAATTGATAATGAGAATGTAGAGCTTCCTGCCGGGAGTATCGAAGGAGACGAAATTGAACTTTCTATCCGTACTTCCGGATTAATGCAAACTCCTGAAGAATTCAATAATCTTATTATCAAAGAGGATAATTACCAGATTGTCCGCTTTGGGGATATCGGTGTAGCGGAGCTGGATGCTGAAGATCGAAAAAATATTACCCGGAGGAATGGAGTTCCGATGGTAAGCGTCGTAGTTATTCCCCAACCAGGTTCCAATCAGATTGAAATATCCGATGAGGTAATGATCCGATTGAAACAAATGGAAAAAGATTTACCGGAAGATGTTCTTCTGGATGTTGCTTTTGATAATACAAAATTTATCCGAGCTTCTATTGAAGAGGTGAAAGAAACAATTTATGTTGCTTTTATACTGGTTGTTATTATTATTTTCTTATTTCTCAGGAATTGGCGCGTCACCCTTATTCCCTGTGTCGTTATTCCGGTTTCACTTATCGGCGCATTCTTTGTGATGTATCTGGCGGGATTTTCCATTAATGTCCTTTCTATGCTTGCAGTGGTACTTGCGGTCGGACTGGTAGTAGATGATGCCATTGTAGTAACAGAAAATATTTATCTTAAGATTGAAGAAGGAATGACTCCCCTGGAAGCAGGTATTGAGGGTTCGAAAGAAATTTTCTTCGCTGTTATTTCAACAACTATCACTCTTGTGGCCGTGTTTTTTCCGATTGTCTTTCTTGAAGGAATGACCGGAAGGTTATTCCGGGAATTCAGTATAGTAGTTTCCGGCTCGATAATCATTTCTTCTTTTGTTGCCCTGACATTTACCCCTATGTTAGCTACAAAGCTCCTGAAGAAGGAAGAAAAAAGGAACTGGTTCTACAGAAAGACGGAACCTTTCTTTGTGGGAATGAATAATCTTTATGAAAAAGCATTAAATGCGTTTATTCGTAAAAAAGTAATTATATGGCCTATTATTAGTGTTGTAGCAGGAATTATCCTGTATTTAGGAGTAAATATTCCCTCAGAAATGGCACCTTTGGAAGACCGTTCACAGATAACAATCCGCACCAGTGTACCACAAGGAGCAACTTTTGAGTTTATCCGGGATTATACAGATAAGGTTTCCGATACTGCAGATAAAGTGGCCCCTGAAAGGTTGCTTAATATAACCATGTTGCGAAGTAGTTTTTCTTCTATCAGGCTTGTATTACCGGATATAAAAGACAGAAAAAGAAGCCAGATGGAAATTGCTTCGGAACTTTCCAAAGCCGTACGGAAACAAACAGAGGCCCGCGCATTCGTTCAGCAACAATCCACCTTCGGAGGAAGACGCGCCAGTATGCCGATACAATACGTATTGCAGGCTCCTAATATTGAGAAACTGGAAGAGTTTATCCCTCCGTTTATGGAAAAAGTAAATGCCAGTCCTCTTTTCCAGATGTCTGACGTGGATCTGAAGTTTACGAAACCGGAAACACAAGTGCTCATTGACCGGGACAAAGCATCTTTGCTCGGAGTAAGTACCAGAGATATCGGACAGACTTTACAATATGCCTTAAGTGGTCAGCGTATGGGATATTTTTATATGAATGGAAAACAGTACCAGATACTTGGTGAAATAAACCGCCAGCAACGGAATACACCGCTGGATTTAAAATCCATCTACTTGAAAAACAGTCATGGAGATATGATCCAGTTAGATAACCTGGTAGAACTGAAAGAAACAGTGGCTCCTCCCCAACTCTATCGTTACAACCGTTTTAACTCAGCGACCATTTCTTCAGGAATAGCTGACGGCGTCACGATGGGAGCTGCTCTTGACGAAATGGACAGGATCGCAAAAGAAGTATTGGATGAAAGTTTCCGGACTGCATTGGCCGGAGACTCCAAAGATTTCCGGGAAAGTTCTTCCAGCCTTATGTTCGCATTTTTACTGGCGCTGGTACTGATCTTTCTGGTACTGGCTGCTCAATTCGAGAGCTTCAAAGATCCGTTTGTAATTATGTTCTCTGTACCATTGGCCATTGCAGGGGCATTAGCTTTTATGTACTTCAAAGGAATTACAATGAATATATTCAGCCAGATCGGAATCATCATGCTAATTGGTCTGGTAGCCAAGAACGGTATTCTTATTGTTGAGTTTGCAAACCAACGACAGGATTCCGGCATGAACAAGCTGGAAGCTTTGAAAGATGCTGCTGTACAGCGTCTTCGTCCGATTCTTATGACCAGTTTCTCGACAGTATTGGGATTACTTCCGTTAGTATTTGCCAGCGCAGAAGGAGCAAACGGACGAATTGCCATGGGTACTGCAGTGGTAGGTGGTATGATTGTTTCTACGTTACTGACAATATTTATTGTTCCGGTAATGTATATGTATATTTCAACGGACCGTAACAAAAAACGTAAAAAACTTGAATTAATAAATTCACAGGTAAATTCAGAAAAATGAAAAGATACTTATTGATTTTAACCGGCTTCATATATACTTCACTTTTTCTCTACGGAGAGGAAGTGTATAGTCTTCAACGTTGTATAGAAATAGGATTACAACAAAATTATGAAATACAAATTACCCGGAATAATCAACAAATAGTTGATAATAATTATACATTAGGAAATGCCGGATATCTGCCGGAGCTGGATTTGAATGCCGGATATTCGGGAACATTAAATAATACGGAATACCGTTATCCCGAGACAAATGAAACATTAAAAAACAACGGAATCCATAACCAAACGTTAAATGCCGGTGTTAATCTTAACTGGACAATTTTTGACGGTTTTAATATCCAGGCTTCCTATAACAGGTTAGGAGAACTACAACAAATGGGTGAATTAAATACCCGTCTGACGATTGAGAATTTTGTTGCTGAATTAGCTGCTGAGTATTATAATTATATCCAGCAGACTTTACAAATGAGAAACCTTAAGAATACGGTTAAACTCTCCGAAGAACGGGTTCGTATCGTAGAGGCCCGTTATCATATCGGAGCAGCATCCCGACTGGATTTTCAACAGGCAAAGGTAGACTTTAACAGTGATAGTTCAATGCTGGTACAGCAGAATGAGGTGGTATACCGTTCCCGAATCCGCCTTAATCAACTGATGGCGCTTGATAATGTAGAACAAAGGATTATGATTCCGGATACACTTATTGAAGTATATGAATTTCTGGACCGAGATATTATCCTTAATGACTTACTGACACAAAACACATTATTGAAGTTATATCAAAAAGATGTGAATTTAAGCGAATTGGATTTAAAAATCGCACAAAGCCAGAATTATCCTTATTTGAGGCTGAATGCGGGGTATGGATATACAAGAAATACATACGAAACCGGAAGTTATGACCTGCAGCAAAATCTGGGACTGAATTATGGGTTGACATTAGGATACACTCTTTTTGACGGAGGGAATAAACGGAGAAGGCAAAAAAATGCCCGGTTGGAAATACAGAATAAAGAATTGCTTTATAATCAACTGGAACTGACATTAAGAGGAGATTTTTCTAATATGTGGATGGCTTACCGGAATAATATTGAACTTAAAAACCTGGAAAAGGAGAATCTGGAAACGGCTAAAGAGACTTATGAGATTGCTATGGAAAGGTATAAATTAGGTGATCTTTCCGGTCTGGAACTCCGGGAAATTCAAAATAGGTTACTGGAAGCAGAAGAACGGCTGGTAAAAGCCGAGTATAATACCAAACTTTGTGAAATTTCCCTGTTACAGATTAGCGGACAAATATTAAGTTACCTGTATGCGCCTTAAAGCCAGCGCTCTGTTTTATAAAAAGGACTTATTAAAAAAGAGAAAGGTAAACTCCCATTAAATCCTGAGCGATATGTTGCGGAGAAAATCTTTTTACATATTCTTTTCCCATGATTTGCATGTGATGGTACAATGTTTCATCTTCCAGAATTTTACAGATGGCATCTGAGAGTTCTTCAGGACACTTCGGATTGACATACATGGAATCTTTTCCTCCGGCTTCTTCCAGGCAGGAACCGGTAGCCGCAATGACCGGAATTCCGGAGCTTAATGCTTCTATAATCGGAATCCCGAAACCTTCGAAAAAAGAAGGATAAATAAAGATGCTGGCTAACTGGTATAAAATTGGTAAATCAGAAAAAGGGAATTGATGAAAGAAATGAACTCGTTCTTTCAACCCTAAAGAAATAATTTCTTTTTTTATATCTTCCACATAAGGGGTAACCTTTCCGACAGCCACCAGATGAATTTCCGGGTCGATATCTTTCATTGCACGAACAGCAAGTAAAAGATTTTTCCTCGCTTCCATACTACCGACATTTAATATAAACTTTTCCGGCAGATTATATTTTTTACGGATTATCTCTTTCTCTTCTTGGGAGTAACCTATTGAGAACCGATTATCACATCCCTGGTAAACCACACGTATCTTTTCCTCCGGAATAGAAAAAAAATGAATCAGATCTTTTTTTGTACATTCACTGATCGCAATCACAAGGTCACTGTTGCGGGCAGCATAGCGAAACTTTGCCGTATATATCTTCCGGTCTATCGGTTTATAAAGTTCCGGATACCGGAGAAATATCAGATCGTGAATGCTTACGACAGCTTTAATTCCTGTCCGGGAAATACCCAGGGGAATCTCGTTACTCAGCCCATGAAAAATATCAATCTTATCTTTTTTCAGGTCTTTTAGTATTCCTTTTGTTCTCCAGTAAGAAGAAAAGATTTTATCCGTCTTTTTTCCCGGATATACAAACCGGATATTTCCCGATTTTTGTAATTCCGTTATGGCCGGACTTTCCTTCCTTTTCGGAGCATATAAAATATATTCATCGGAAGGGTAAAAAGAAGAAAGAGCATGGAGTATATACCGGCTATAGTTTCCCAAACCGGTGTAATTTGCAACTGCTCTCTTCCCATCAAACCCAATACGCATATCTGTCTATTTTGTTTTTTTAGCCTGTCCCGTTCCTTCATTAGCCAGCTCCTGATAAATCTGTTCCAACACTTCTTTCTTTTGTTGGGATACTTTTGGATAATGCAATTTCAGCTTCTGAAATTCCAGTCCGATAATATCAGCAATACAAGTACGGGTAAACCATTTATCATCTGCGGGAACTACATACCATGGAGCATACGTTTTGGAAGTTTTTCCCAGCATTTCTTCATACGCTTTCATATATTCGTTCCAATACTGGCGTTCTTCCACATCCGAAGCGGAAAGCTTCCAGTTCTTATCCGGATTTTTAATCCGTTTCATAAACCGAAGACGTTGCTCTTCTTTGGATACATGCAGAAAAAATTTAATAATAAGTGTTCCGTTTTCGGCCAACGTTCTCTCAAAATTATTAATCTGCCTGTACCGTTCTTCCCAGAAAGAAGGGGTAATATCCTTTACTTCTGTTATATGGGGTAATCTCTCATTCAGGACAAATTCAGGATGCACTCTTGTAACCAGCACATTTTCATAATGAGATCGATTAAAAATACCGATCTCATCCCTGGGAGGCAAAGCAATATAATGACGCCACAGATAATCATGATCCAATTCTACATAAGTAGGAGTTTTGAAATTCGATACGGTTACACCATTCGGATTTAATCCGCTTATCACATGCCGGACAGCTCCATCTTTACCTGCTGCATCCATTGCCTGTAATACAATAAGGATGCTGTACCTGTCATGAGCATACAACATATCCTGCATATCTGCCAGATGCTCTACGCCTGCCTTCAGTAATTCTTTTCCTTCCTTTTTTGTAAAAGGTTTATCTTTACAATCAGTTAAGAAGTCTTTTGTCAATGAAATCTTTTTAGAGGATGCAGGCACCCTGAGCGATTGTAAATAATTCTGATAATCTGCGTTCATGTAGTTCAAATTTATAATATGTTTCTAATCAAAACATACCGGAAAAGAATTTTGTTTTCCCTTTAACAAAAAAGAATCTTTTTACAAAGATACTTTTTGAATACCGAGAAATTACCGAATAAGAAAAATATTTTTTATTCCGGAATTAAAGTATCCTCATTTATTCTGCTGCTTTTCTGTCAAATTGTATAATTGCTTTTATCACATGCTCTTTCAATACTTCATAATCAAAATTTTCCTCCAGTTGTACCCCCAGATCAATCGGATTATTATTTATTGTCGCAGATAACAGGTATGTATTTTTCTCTGACAAGGAAGCAGGCAAAAGCATTACCTGCACAGACCATAAAGGATTATCCTCTTCATCCGGTATCCGGAAAATATATTTATAAAAGCTTTCTTCAGGATTATTATCCCCATACTTTTCAAAAGCCCGTATCTTTTTATTATTGCACATAAAAATATCAAAACAAAAACTATCTTCGACTTCTATATGGTTCAACATATTTGTTCGATGGGCTTCATATAATTTATCTCTGTAAAATCCCGCCTTTTCATACTCTTTCCGGTGATAATAAATCTGGATTAATTTTGCATAGGTAGTATAATCATCCGAAGAAGCTTGCAAAAGTTCAAGATAGGCAGCCTCTGCCTTTTCATAATTTTGATTTAATTCAATTTCAAGCAAGCCGATATTAAATAAGACATGCACGTAATAATCAATTTCTTCTTTTATATTTTCTTTAGCCACATACAAGGACTTCAGCATATTGGGTTTATCATTCAGCGCTTCATATACCATGGAAACCATGTAAAATGCTCTGTCCGTCGTTGGGTTCTGGGCAGTAGCCTTACTATAAGAATCAAGAGCCCCGGCGTATTCCTCTAAATAATAATACGCATCTCCGATCGCCATATACACCTCCATATTTTCAAAACTCAAACTAATTGCTTTCCGGAAATCAGGAATAGCTTCTTCATATTTTTCCATATAATTTAAAAGACATCCTCTCAGATAAAATGCTTCCGGATTATAGGGGTCTTTTTCAATGGATAAATCCAGGTATTTTTTTGAATTTTCTTCATCATCCAGCATTAAGTATGCGGCCACTATATAATGCAGGGCATGGACAGAATATTCTTCCGCGTTCGATGAATAGTCATCAATAATTTTCTGATATTCCCCATTGAGAGATAGTCTTTTAAGGTCTTCCGCTACCGGATCTTGAGGATAGAGATTCTGGCAAAATAGTGCTGTAATAAGTATAAATAATAAATTTTTCTGCATGTTTTATCCCTCGGTGTATAATGTAAATATTTTATAAAAGAATAATCATTCCTATCTGAGATACTTAACAAAAAACTCTCTTCCGACACTGTTTACCAGTATCAAAAAAGAGTTTGAATTTATAAAATAAATATGTAAGAAAAACAGTTATCTTACAAAGATTGATTAGTTAAATTAACTTTCACTTTTATAATAGGAGGATGATCTTTTGTATCCATAATACATAGTATCATCAGTCATTCCGTTAATTACAATTCCTAATTCTTTAAATCTGTTTTTATTATATAATTCATTGATGCCTTTTACACTTTCTTTTACTGTATAATTATGACGAACCACATAGAGTGTTATATCCGCATACTTAGCCAATATCAAAGAATCACTTACTAACCCAACAGGAGGATTATCCACTTATAATATAATCATATATTCTTTCCAGTTCATTAAAAAGAGAATTCATTCTTTCTCCCATTAACAGTTCAATAGGGTTAGGTGGAACCGGACCGCCGGGAATAACAAAGTAATTATCAAAGCCTGGTATAGAATAAGTAATTTTATTTAAATCTTGTTCATGACCGGAAAGATAAACGCTTAAACCGGAAGTATTTTTCAGTTTAAGATCATTTTGTAGCATAGGTCTTCTCAGGTCCAATCCGAGAATGACTGTTTTCTTCTTTGTTAATGCTAAACTGGCTCCCAGATTAAGAGATATAAAAGTCTTCCCTTCTCCACTGGTATTCGAAGTAACTAATAAAGTTTTAATGGAATCTTGCGCTCCCCCCAGAAACTGAAGATTTGTTCTCAATGTTCTTAATTGCTCTGCCTGCTTATTTTGTACTTCCTGATTAATAACAAGAGAATTTTTATTTTCAACCAATGAAACTTCCCCGATAATCGGAATAGAAGTATTTTTTGTAATATCATTTTTACTTTCAATCTTATTTTGAAAAATATCTTTCAGGTAAATAATAACTATTGGAAATAATAAACCCAATAGAGTAAACATCAATAGGATATTTCTTTTCACCGGCTTAACCGGTTGAGAGAAAGCGATAGGTCTATCAATTAAGCGGCTATCAGACACAGTGGCTGCATGAGATAATGCAACTTCTTCTCTTCTGGAAAGCAGATAAATATATAATTCATTTTTAATATTCTGCTGACGAGTGATATCTAATAGTTGACGTTCTTTCCGGGGAACATCTTTTATAATTTTTTCTAAGCTTGCATTTTCGGATAAGATACTCTTCTTATTAGCCTCCAATGCGCCTTTTAACGTTCTAATATTAGAATAAATATTATTTTTCAAATTTTGAATCTGCCCATCCAGCCCTATAATAATAGGATTATCCGGCCTCAGGGTTTGTAAAGAACGTGTTCTTTCACTTTCTAAAACAACCAATTGAGTAATTAACTGAGTTAGTATAGGATCATTAAGACCTAACGTTCCGGGAACAGCACCAAACCCTGATGAATTTTGAAGAAGATAATCCTCTACATTCTTCAAAGAAGATAATTGAAGATTTAATTTACTTAACTCCGAATCTTTTTCCCGAATTATTTGTAAAAAAATATTAGCTTCATTACTAAGTTCTGTAATGCTATTTTTTTTTTTTGAATTGTTCCACGGTTTCTTCCGCATCTTCCAGGTCAACTGCTAATAATGCAATTCTTTTATCTATAAAATCTAATGTATTAGAAGCAACGATATTTTTATCATTTACATTTGCAGCTTCATATTCCCTCAGAAGATTTGTCAGAATGTCGACACCCATCTGGGGAACTTTGACATATTGAGTTAAGTGTAAAACGGTACCCTGACCTTTTGGTGGTGAAATAACCACCAGATCCCGTTGAAGACTTCGCGTAGCACCCTGTAAAGAAGATAAATGAACATTTATTTTCTTATTTTTATCCCAATCAACAAGCAAAGAATCATTTATTTTTACAATAAATGAACCCGAAAAGTCATTAATAGGAGTATTGACAGGGTATTTTTTTTTATTGATTTCTACCTCATTATTACTTAGAATACTAATTTTAAACGGATTATTTTTAAAAAGATCTGCATCGGGAATAAGGATTTCCACTCTGATAGGAGAATCATCATAAAGCTCTATATTCTTTAATCCACTTCTTATATAATATCTTGATGTTAAATTGAGTTCTTTTACTACTCTTTCCATAAGAGTATAAGAGCTTAAAATTTCAACTTCATTATCCGTTTTCTTTGAACCTGAAAAAAGATTTAATTGAGAAATAAAGTCATTATCTGTGCTTTTCCCATCTTTTATAAGAAGGCTGGATTTAACTTCATAAATCGGAGAAGAAGCTTTTATATAAATAAAAGCTAAAACAAGAAATATAAATAAAGAAGCAAGTATCCATTTCCAGTAGGATAAATATTTAAAAAATAATTGCTTTATGCTAATATTATCTTCTTCCTTAATTTCTGTCTCTGTAATAACAGGTTCATTATACATATGCATGTCTAAATATTAAGAGATGTTTGAAATCTTATTATATGAGTTCTGTATCGATTTAAGAGAAATAAAATTATTCTTACATAATAATATGTAAATAGATAAAATAACAATCGAAGATTATATGTAGAAATCTTAAATAAATATCTATTAGGTTGTAGAACAATCATATAATCTTTTTAAGGTAAAAAAGAAAGCGCAAAGATATTCTTTTTTAAGGAAATTTTGGGAACATTCCGAGTAAATTGTATAAAATTTATTCAATAAAGAAGTAAAAATTAAAAATTCTTCTTTATTATGCTTTCTTTATTAAGTTTGTTATTATTTTATCCATTTCCATATTTCTTTATAAGTAATTTTCTTTCCATAAAGTAAAATTCCGGTCTTATAAATCTTTCCGGCTATTTTTGTTGTAAATAAAAAAGCGATAGCTAATAGTAAAAAAGATAAATATAACTCTCCGGTCGGTACTCCAAAAGGAAGACGGGCAATCATAACAACGGGAGAAGTAAAAGGTATAAAAGAAGTCCAGAAAATTAAGTCACTTTCAGGATATTGTAAATAATAGATCGAAATATATACTGCAAAAAATAAAGGAAGAGTTACCGGTAAAACAAATTGCTGACTTTCTGCTCCACTTTCTATCACGGAACCAATGGCTGCAAATAGAGAAGAATATAGTAAATATCCCATTAAAAAATAGAGAAAGAACCATATCAAAAATTCAGACCCATTAAAATAATGTCCGGTACCAATATTGCTTAAAAAAGAAAAATTTTCTACTAGACTCATTTCAATTAAAAAAAACGATAGAAAAAATAATAATAAAGCCGTCAATAAGATCCATATCAAGAACTGAGTAAGTGCAACCAGAAGGGTTCCTAAAATCTTTCCTGTCATCAACTGAAAAGGCTTTACCGAAGATATCAGTATCTCCACCATCCGATTATTTTTTTCTTCCATTACACTATGCATCACCTGTGCGCCATACATAAAAATAAAAAAATAAATTAAAAGAGCTCCTGTAATCGCAAAAATAGATAATGCAGAATCCATATTTTCAGATTGTTCATCTATCCGGACGATAGTTAAATCTATCTCCCTATCTATTTTTTGAATTTTTTCCAGTAATTCAGGTTGATTAATAGATAATAACATTTGTTCTCTCAAAAAGTTCTTTATCTGTTCTTCCAGAAACTCTTTGTCTTGTAACGAAAATTCCTCATAACTATATAGGTAACTTCCCTGTGGATTAATTAATAAATCATCCGAAAGAATGAGGATAGCACTTAGCTGTTCGGAATCTAAGGAATAAGATTTTTCTTCTGCTAATCTGCTTTGATAGTGAAAATGATAATTCCCGGTATTAAAAAATGCATTTTCATATTTTCCTGTTTCATCCATAATAAGAATATTCTTTATTCCTTTTTTTCCTTCCTCAGCCAATCCGAACGGGATTAAAATTAAAGCTGAAAAAAGAAGAGGGGAAAGAACGGATAAAAGTAGAAAAGATTTTTTCCTGACACGGACAAAGTATTCCCGTTTGGTAATCAACCGGATTTTATTCATTTGGCTACTGTTTGTAAAAATATATCATTCATAGAAAGCATTTCCTCCTCAAAAGAAAGAATCTCAAAGCAGTCCGTAAATAGGTTTAACAGCTCATTATTGGAAAGATTATTTACATTTAATATACGCAACTCCCTTCTCTCTGTTTTTTCAGATAAAGATAATATTTTATATTTTTCTGTTTCTTTTATTGCTGTTCCTGTTCCTTTTATTTTTAAACGAAAGACATTGGATTTATATTTTTCCCTTATAGAAACAAGATCACCTTTTAATACTAATTCCGCATCGTTAATTAAAGCAATTTCATCACACAATTCTTCTACAGAAACCATGTTATGTGTAGATAGAATAATAGTAGCACCATCTTCCTTTAATTCCAGTATTTCTTTTTTCAATAAATTCTTATTTATGGGATCAAACCCACTGAAAGGTTCATCAAAAATAATCAAATCCGGCTTATGAATCACAGCAGCTATAAACTGCACCTTTTGCTGCATTCCTTTTGAAAGATCCTCCAGTTTTTTATTTTTCCAATGCATTATTTCCAGTTTGGACAACCAACAGTCAAGTTGTTTTCCGGCTTCCCGGGAAGACAATCCTTTCAATTCTGCTAAATAGACAAGTTGTTCCCCGACCTTCATTTTTTTATATAACCCTCTTTCTTCAGGTACATATCCGATGCGATAAATATCCGTGAAAGAAATAGGACGCCCATTAATCAGTATTTCCCCACTGTCCGGTGCTATGATCTGAGTAATGATACGAAGGAGGGTAGTCTTTCCTGCACCGTTAGGTCCTAATAATCCAAGAATCCGCTCCTGCGGGAGCCGAATATTTATATCATTAAGTGCCGGTTTTGTGCCAAACCTTTTTGTTATATGTTGTATGGATAATTCCATTTTCCCGGAAGTTTAATTGCAAAGGAAAGAAATATAAATAAAAAGAAAAAGGTAAGACATAAAAATTCTTACCTTTTTCTTTTTAATTTAGTTTCTTAAGAAAGTTAGCTGTTTTCTTCCAACATTCTCTTCTGCTCTTTGCGACGTTGCTTTTTCAGCCCTCTTGCCGCAAAAGAAGTATATATAGTCGGAACGACTAATAATGTAAGCAGCGTAGATACCGTTAAACTACCAATTATAGCAATACCCATTGGCTGCCAGATTTCGGAACCTTCACCGATTCCGAGTGCCATCGGAATCATCCCTAAAATTGTAGTACAGGTAGTCATAAGTACGGGCCTCAACCTGGATTTTCCCGCAGAAACAACCGAGTCAATAATAGGATTTCCACGTTCCCGATTGAGATTGATATAATCGATCAATACAATACCATTCTTCACTACAATACCTACAAGCATAATACTTCCGATCATGGAGATCATATTCAATGTACTTCCTGTAACGAAAAGTCCCAGGAATACCCCTGTAAAAGCAAATAATACGGAAACCATAATAATTACCGGCTGCGTAAAGGATTCAAATTGAGCAGCCATTACGATATATACAAGAATAATGATCAAAATAAGCAACAGAAATAAATCAGCAAATGATTCCTGCTGGTCTTCATAAGAACCACCGATCTTAGTGGTTACTTCAGCCGGGATTTCGGTTTCTCTGATTGCTGCTCTTACAGCATCGACCACCTTATCCAGCGATGCTCCGGATACGGTTCCGGAAACGGTTACCACACGGCTACGGTTAAGGCGTTCAATTTTCGGAGGCGCAAATCGCTCTACGATCTTTCCGACTTCCCCGAGTTTTACCGCCTGTCCCATAGAGTTATAAAGGACAATCGATTCGATATCTTCCAATGACTGACGGTACTTGGTATCATAGCGTACTACAATATCATATTCCTCCCCGTCTTCACGGAATAAGGAAGCTGTCATACCATTGATCCGGTTCCTTAAATATTGGGAAACAGTAGCTGTATTCAGGCCAGCCAGCGCCAGTTTTTCCCTGTCAAATTCAATTTGATATTCAGCCCGGTAGTCATCCCTACTGATATTGATATCTTTTAGACCTTCTACATTTCGCATCCGCTCGGATAGTTCTTTTGCCACCTTATCGGTCACTTCAAAATCATGTCCGAAAATTTCGACATCTACGGTACTTCCTCCGGACATGTCTTCACCACCACCGGCTTGTACAATATATTTATAAATTTCAGGAATACCATCCAAATCTTTACGGATGGAATCCGAAATTTCAAAGATATCTCTTTTACGGTCCTTCAAATCTAGCATTCTCAAGCGGTAACTGCTGATCACATTTGTTCCGTTATCCTGCAAAGCAGCAAAAGTATTATCGTCCCCGGGTACTCCTACAGAAAAAGAAGTCAATTCTATTTCCGGGTATTTTTCATAAAGTATATTCTGGACTTTTACGGCTATTTCATTTGTAATTTCCGTACGGGTTCCTACCGGTAAATGGATCGTCATTGTAATCTGACTATTATCCGAAGCCGGGAAAAATTCAGTACCTACCAGTTTCAGTGCCGGCAACATAATACTCAGGAAAAATAATCCGAAGGCAGAAACCGTAACAATTGTACGGTGACGGACTGCCCAGCTAATCAACGTACCATATCTATTGTCCAATTTATTGAGTGCGCGTTCGATAGGACCATATACCATATCGAAATACTTATTCCTTGTTTTTTCTTTCCGCATCATTTTTGCGGCAAGCATCGGAGTAAGAGATAACGCACAAAGCACGGAAACTGCAATAGTAATGGTTACCATCCATCCCAACTGTTTAAACATGATACCTGCTAGTCCGGTTACCATCGTTAATGGGAAGAATACGGCGATAACCGTCAGTGTTGCCGCAATTACAGCCACCGCTACTTCATTTGTTCCATAAATAGCAGCTTCTCTCGGACGGCTTCCCTTTTCAATATGGGTAGTAATATTTTCCAGTACCACAATGGCATCATCTACCACCATACCAATAGCAATGGACAATGAGCTTAACGAGATAATATTAATCGTATTTCCTGATACCATTAAGTAAATAAAGGCTGATATCAGAGAAATAGGAATAGTCACAATCACAATAATGGTAGCACGCCATCTTCCTAAAAAGAATAATACGACAATTACTACGAACACAAACGCCAGCAATACCGTCTCGGTCAAACTATTGATACTATTTACAATATAGGTAGAAGAGTCCATCAATACACTTAACTTCACATCACTCGGAAGACTTTCCTGTAAGGAAGGAAGTTCTTTAAGGATTTTATTAACAATATCTACCGTATTTGCTCCAGACTGTTTCTGTATGACAACTGTCGCCCCTTTCCTTATACCATCATTATTGGCGATAAAAGTTTCCTGCACTCTTTCTTCCAGGGTATCTTTTACAGTGGCGATATCTTTTATAAATACCGTACGTCCACCGAAGGTACCGACTACAATATCCTTAATTTCATCGCTTTCTTTAAATTCCGCCTCTACACGAATAGAATAAGTATCACTACCGATGTCGATAGATCCTCCCGGAGTATTTTTGTTCTCCATGGCAATCACATTTCCGATTTGCTCTACCGACAGACCGTATGATTCCAGCTTCTGAGGGTCCACATTTATCTGAATTTCTTGTTTCGGAGCTCCGGAGATAGATACTGAACCTACCCCATTAATACGATTCAAAGGATTTGCAATCTTATCATCCAGTATATTATAAAGACCTGCTGTACTTTCTTCAGCGATTGCCGAAAGAATTAAGACAGGAATCATGTCAGTACTTAACTTGAAAATAATAGGTTTATCAGCCCCATCAGGCAAATAAGAACTTACCAGGTCAAGTTTATCCCTTACATCATTGGTCGCCAGGTCGAGGTCAGTTCCCCATTCAAACTCCAGCGCTACAATAGATAAATTATCCTGCGATGTGGAAGTCAACTCTTTAAGATCACTCACCGTATTTAACCCGTCTTCCAGAATACGGGTTACATTTTCTTCAATGTCTGACGAGTTAGCTCCGGAATAGGTAGTAATGACCATAATCTGGTTCATTTCAATATCCGGATATAAGTCCACTGACAATCGGCTCAGTGAAAAAAGACCGAAAATCACCACTCCTATAAAAATAAGAATAGTACTAACGGGCTTATTAACAGAAGTTTCGTAAAGTTTTATTCTGATATATATTATACGATTTTACACTCTTATAAAAATTACCTTGCTACAATATTTCTTATAAGAGGTAAGTTTTTGTTTTAATTAATTAAATGGAATACGAATTAATCTTGCACCTCAACCTTGATACCGTCCAACAAACGAGTTTGTCCGGCAATCACGACCTGTGCATCTTTTTTAAGCCCGGAAACAATTTCGTACCGGTTATCCAATCTGCGTCCTAACTCCACTGTTTGTCTGGTAACCGTACTGTCCTGATTGTACACGAATACATATCTTTCATTCGTACCCTGCTGTTTCACAATTGCCTGATCCGGCACTACCACATGGTCAACAGTTCCCAAGCTTAAAGTAATCCGGCCAAACATTCCCGGACGTACTTTTAAATCTGCATTCGGAATACTGACTTCCGCTACAAAAGTGTGGGAAACAGGATCTATTGTCGGGTGAATCAAAGATATTTTCCCATTGAATATCTGGTCCGGATATATGTCCAGCTTCAAATCCACAGGCATATCTTTTTTAATTTTAGGAAAAAGCTCTTCGGAGATATTAATCAGTACTTTTACAGGATTCAGTTGTTGAACGACAATTACCGGTAATGCAGAGAACATATCCCCATTATCATAATTTCTCGCAGTAACAATCCCACTGATCGGAGAGCGTAAAGTGGAATTTTCATCCAGATTCTGGGCAGCCGTTTTAGCTACTACCCATGCTGTTTCTGCCTGATCAAGGTCATGTTTACTGATCCCTCCTACTTCGTAAAGATTTTTCATCCTTTCATAAGTAACCTGTAAATTATTTAATTGTGCTCTTTGCTGTGCGTACTGAGCCTGATCCATCGTAGCGACCGCCTGTCCGGCTTTTACAACATCTCCGACTTCTACTAATATCCTGTTTATCCTTAATGGCATGGAAGGAGCGATGTTATTTTCATTAAACGGTTGTACGGTACCTGTATAATCGAATGTCTGATCCACAGGTTGAACCTTTACCTGTTGTAACTTCACCAAAGGAAGTGTCTCTTCCTGCACTTCTTCCTTTTTGCCACAGGAAAATAAAAGAGCTACCAAGCATACCGGAAGAACATATTTAATCTTTTTCATTTCTTTAAGTCTTATGTTTGTTATCATTTTTTATTCTTTCCCAACTAATAAATCATAATCGGATTTTGCAAGCATATAATTATAAAGAGATTGATTATAATTCAGTCGCGCCTGTCTTAAGGCAACTTCCGAGTCATTCATTTCGAGGATTGTTCCCATCCCACTCTGATATCTCACCTGAGCAATAGTGTATGCTTTTTGTGCCGATTGGATACCTACTTTATTGGATTCTAACTGTTCAATTGTCTTTTGCATATCCACCAATGCATTCTTGACCTGTACTTGTAATCCACTTTCCGTATACTCTCTCTGGTAATCTAACTGAGCAATGCTGGCACGTATCTGCGATGCTTTATTCTTGCGGGTAAATCCTGAAAAAATCGGAACCCTGAGTGTCAGGCCAAGAGTAGAAGTCGGATACCATTTGTATGATGAAAATCTGAAGTTGTCATTCATTGCAAGATACATATAGTTATATGTCAGACTCAGACTTGGTAAATATTCTGCTTTTTGTACATCCAGTTGCTTACTCAATAATTCATTTTGAATGTCCAGTTGTTTTAATGTTGAATTTTGATTTAATGCATAGCCATATAATTCATTAAATGACTGGTATTCATTTTCATAATCTGCCAGGTTACCTACCGGACGAACCTCAATATCCAATGGTAATCCTAACAAGAGTTTCACCTGAAAATCAGCTATTTTAATATTATTTTCAGCCTCAATGAGATTAGGCCGTAAATTGCTGACCTGTACTTCGGCCCTGATCATATCATATTCAGCAGCCAGTCCCTGCTCGTATTTATTCTTGGCATCTATATAAGTCTGTTCGGCAAGGTCCATGCTTATTTTCATAATATCATATAACTCACGGGTGAAAAGAGCCGTATAATACGCTTTTTCCACATTATTCTTCAGATTTAATTTGGATTCCCGGGAAGATTCCAATGCCAGTTTGATATTCACCTCCGACAATTGTGTTAACCGGATCAGGCTCATATTAAACAATGGCATAGCTACCGAAAGACCTCCGTTATAGGAATTGTCAGTTCCGATTACTACTGTCTGACCTTCAAAAGACATGACCATCTTTTTAATATTACGGTCATAACTTCCTACCAAATCTATAGAAGGCCATAAACTGCCCTAGGTTTCTTTTTTAGCATAATTCTGCTTTTCGACTTCCTTTTCTGCAATTTTAATCGTCGGATTCTCATTCATTGCAATTTCTAAAGCTTCCTCCAATGTCAATGCAACCGGTATTTGTTCTTGTGCCTGTAAAAAGCCGGTAATACCGATAGCAATCAATAGTAAGGAAATATACCTTTTTACTTCTTTCATTTTTTCTCTATCTATTATATAACCTATTTTATTTATACTATTTTCTCTAAGTTATCTTTGCAGTCAATTACATTATCAATAAGTTCCAATCCTTTTTGGGTAGCAATTCCCCGGACAAAACTTTTAAAAAGAGTTTCATATACTTCCAAAAGATCGAATTTCTTGAGCTCGGAAATTTCTTCTTCTATTATATATAATTGCTCTTTCATCATAATGGATACAATTTCCGTATTAATATCCGGACGCACCAAACCATCCAATATGCCTTTATCCAATGCAATAATTACTTTTTCACGAAAGATGACTTCTCTATGTTTGCATACTCTCTCAAATACTTCAGGATAATATTTTCTCAGATCTGCGACATAATTTTTATTGCATCTACGCATTTCTTCCATTCCGATAAGATAATATTTGAGCATTGCCTCAATCACATTGGACGTCGTTTTAGTTATTTCTTCATCCAGTTTTTCATGCAGCTTCAGACCATAGGTATAACACTCATTTACCAAATCGTTTTTATCCTTAAAATTCTCATAAAGGGTACGTTTAGATATACCCAGTGTTTCTGCTATAATATCCATTGTGACACTTTTAATGCCATTTTCACGGAATAAATTCGAAGCTGTCGTAATAACCCGTTCTTTAATGTCCATATTTTTTTCCATAAATTCTGAAGAGAGGGTGCAAAATTACAGGAAACTTTGTAAACTAAAAAAAGTTTTCTGTGTTTTTACACCCGGATTTTAGTTAATAAAAACTAATCTTAAAATATATAAGAACTTAACTAATCCCAAAGTTGTTATGCCTTATTTTTATCATGAAGACGTTTCTATTTTATTTATATTTTAAAAAATAATAAATAAATTACTTTTGTTTATTTAATCTTCTGTCACTCTTATAATTGAAGAGCTACTTTTAAAGCTTTATATCCATTCGAACTGACTTTTAAGGTCGTATTATCTTTTAATCTCAGTAACTGCGTTTGTTTATTGTAAAGTTCAATTTGTGATATAAATTCTACGTTTACAATATATGAACGATGAATACGAATAAATTTTTCCGGCGGCAATGTATTTTCAAATGATTTCATTGTTTGTTCTTTCAAAAATTTTCCCTTTGAAGAAACAATACGTACATAATCACCTTCAGCCTGTAAATATATGATCTCTGTAACCGGAATAATATCGACTTGTGTCCCGTTTTTAACAGCAATCCGCTCCAGATCCGGATCTTTAACAGAATATGCTTCTTTTATTTGAGAGTTTCTTTTTTTCTCCTGAGCCTCGGCATCTACTTCCGGAATATTCTCTTTCGGCTCTTTTCTGAAAAAAGAAAGAGAAAGCATATATAGTAAAAGAAGAATAAATAAACGTAGTGGGAGAAAGGGATAAAAATCTTTCCATAAAAAGTCTGCCGGAAGAAAAATATACAGAAAAAAACATTCTGAAATAAACCAGCAAAAAACAAAAAGAAAAGCTAAGGCAATATATACAAAAAGTTTTTGTAGATAAGGAAAATGGTGGAAACGGCTATATTTCCATATTATTTCTAGGAAGAATAATAACGCTGCGATACTTATTCCTGAAATTACAGCTTCTGTAAACACAATAGCAGTATCCTGTAACAAAGGAATTTGAACAGCATAAAAAATTCCGGATATACCAACAGCGATTATTAAATATTTTAAACTTACGTGTTTTAGTTCCATGCTACCGACAGGCCATTTAATTTCTTATTTCGGCATTTGCCAGTATACAATTTATTTCCACGAACAGAGTATTCTTATCTTCTTCCGGAATAACTTTATGTTCGGTTATCCGCTTATCCTCTAAAGCTCCTAGGAAGGTATTGCTTTTTATTTCCACTTTCCATGTTTCAGGAACTAATAATACCATGTTTCCAAACATGACATTTACCTCCAGCAATTGCTCACCATAAGCCAAAACCGCTTTTCGTAAGTCAATAATTAATTCTCCGAACATAACATTCGCTTCTCCCCCTTTAAATTCATGCGATAATATGATATTTGAAGAACTTCCGAACATCATATTTTTATCGATATAATCCATTTTTTTTGTATCCGGATTTTCAGAAAGGGAATGGAATGTTGAATGAGTCCGGAATTTGCCTTTGTTATTTTTCCTGCCGGAACCACGAAAAATACGGCCCAACAGAAGAAAAACGCCGGCAATAATCAGAAGAATAGGCCAATAAGTTTGAAAATCAATATTAATATTCACAAAATGTCCAGGAAAAGCAACTACTAATAAAGGATAAATAAAGAATCCACCGATAGTAATCAGAAAAAGAGCACCGATATATTTTCTTTTGAAAAAAGACCACAGCCCTAACCCGATCAGAAGCATTTGCCAGGAAAAAATAATGGATTTGTATGTCAATGGAATCATACCTGTATTAAATAAAAGAAAAATCCCTCCGATAAGAATTAATAAAACTGCAATGGAAATACCAGAATGGTTACATGTTACTTTTGTTTTCATAAGATAAAATCAGTAGATTATAATGAGCACAAAAATAAGCGGTAAAGAGACAAGGATGCAAGGAAAAACCGACTAATGATGGAAATTTCCCGATGAAAATAAAGAAAAATACTTCGAAAAGATGGAAAAAGAAAATTAGAATGGAAGAAGAAAAGAAATATTCTACTATTCGGATACAAAAAAAAGGGCCTGGCCCTTTCTTAATATTTTATAATGCAGAAGTTATTTTTTGTGCAATTTCTGAAAATTGTTCCGGAGTCAAAGATAATTTTTCACCTGAAAAAAGCATATCTTTTTCACTTTGCATGGGAATAAGATGGATGTGTGCATGTGGAACCTCCATTCCCATTACTGTCATTCCTACCCGTTGACAGGGAATGACTTTTTTAAGAGCAACGGCTATTTTCTTCGCAAACACTATCATTTCAGCTATTTCCTCATCGGAAATATCAAAAAAATAATCGATCTCTTTTTTAGGAATTATTAATGTATGCCCCTCTTTCAATGGATGAATATCCAGAAACGCATAAAACTTCTCATTTTCTGCAATCTTATAAGAAGGAATTTTTCCCTCTACGATCTGACTGAAGATTGTTGCCATACTTCTTTATTATAGAGAAATATTCATTATTTCAAAAGTCATAATTCCGGAAGGCACCGTCACTTCAATAATATCGCCTACTTTTTTTCCGAGAAGACCTTTTCCGATAGGTGTATTGATAGACATCTTGCCTTCTTTCAGATTCGCTTCTGTTTCAGATACCAACGTATATTCCATCGTTTGATTATTCTTCGTATTGCGAATCTTTACTTTGTTCAGAATCTGTACAACATCTGTACCGAGTTTACTTTCATCGATGACGCGGGCATTGGCAAATACATCTTTTAACTGCGCAATCTTAGCTTCCAGCAAACCTTGTGCCTCTTTGGCCGCATCATATTCAGCATTTTCAGATAAATCTCCTTTATCACGGGCTTCCGCTATTTGCCGCGAGATTTCAGGACGCTTTACCGTTTCTAAAAAATTAATCTCTTCCGATAATTTCTTATACCCTTCTTCTGTCATATAGCTTGTTGCCATAATTTCTTTTCCTCCATTTATTTAAAAGTAAGAAACCAAATTTATTTATTTGTTGTTTTTACAAATACTTTTTCTTTAGATTTGCAATGTAATTAAATATAAAATGTACCTTTCCTAAAAAGAAAAAACAATTCCGACCGAGGCCGGAACTGCATCACATCTGTTATAATATCTATGACAAAGATAGTTAATTTTTTTAATCTAACTAATTTTTAAAGGAATTATTCATCATTAAAAAGAACAATAGCAGAGAAAATATTATAATAATCTTAAAATTTCATGCTCCAATTCCTCATTTATGTCGTTCCCTTTTTTAATTAATTCCCCTTCTCTGCTGAGTAGATAATAAGTGGGTAACTCTTCCACATTATATAATAGAGCCGCGGAAGAATAAATACCACTTGCATCTCTCACACACAGCCAGGGAAGATTAGAGGCTGAAACTTTCCAAAAATTTTCATCTGTGTCTAACGAAACTTGATAAATTTCAAATCCTCTATCGTGATATTTATTATACATTTCACGAAGATCAAGATTCCTTGCCGGAGAAAAAGGAGATTGATAAATAGTAAAATCCAATACGACAACTTTTCCCAGGGTAGAGGAAAGTTTTATGGTTTCTGACATAATATCAGGCAATTCTATCTCAATATTATTTGCGTAGTTGACTTCAAGTTCTTTTGCTCTGTTTTCCTGACGGATTGCATTCCTTGTCTGTAAGACTAATGATCGGAGATGCTTTGTACGCGGTGATTCCGGATAAGCCTGTTCATAACCTGTCGCAACAGCACCGAAAAGTTTTACATCGTTATACACATCAAAAATAAGATAGTCATTTATTCGCTGGAAAATAGCGAAATAAGCAACCGGAGATTGTGTGCCGGCATAATCTCCGCTAAGGATATATTTAATGGCTTCCTCTTTATATTCCGCAAGAATCGGTTCGATGAGTTTGATGGCAGAATCAGCAGGAAGCTGCTGTTTTAAAATCTCATTTACTTTTAGTTGAGATACATGCTGTAATAAACCTAATTCTTTTATGCGCTGGGCATTCAAAGAGCCGTCCACCTGATAATCCGTAGAGAAATCTTTTGCCTGCGAATTGATTGTCACCGTTTCAGTAGAATCAATAGAAAAAAAGATGTATTGATTGTCCAGTTTTAATGCATAAAACTCCGGATATTCCGGACTTATTTCCTGAAATCGATATTGTCCCTTATCATCCAGCTTACAAGAGTCAATTATTTCATTCTTGTAGATATTCCGTACTTCCAGATACAATGTTTTCCCATCCGCATCTTTTATAACTCCTTCCACATTAAAAGTCGGGTCAGAATGACAATTATACAAACACAGGCAACTTAAAAATAAAAAAACGGGATGCAGACTCTTCATTGTAGCTGTAATTAATTATTCTTCCTTAGATAATAAGTTTTCACTCTCAAAATGCAAATATAAAGCTTTTTGAATTATTTTAGGTAAAAACAAAAAGCCCGGTAAATAATATTTACCGGGCTTTTTTAAAATTCAGGCAAATTTACCTGATTATTTCTGTTCTTCCTGTTCGGGAACAATTAATTTATATCCTTTTCCATGGATATTGATAATCTCAATAGAAGGATCTGCTTTCAAGTGTTTCCTCAATTTTGTGATATACACATCCATACTACGAGCATTAAAGTAATTGTCATCAATCCAGATAGATTTCAGGGCATAATTACGTTCCAGAATTTCATTTGCATGCATACAAAGCAAAGCAAGCAGTTCGGATTCCTTTGTAGTCAGTTTCGTAGTCTGATCTCCTATAATCAGTAATTGCTTCTGAGTATCAAAAGTAAATTTACCGATCTGGTAGCTGGTTGCTTCCTTGCCTCTTTTACCTTTTACGCGTCTCAGAATAGCTTCGATTCTGAAAAGCAACTCTTCCATACTGAAAGGTTTGGTAATATAATCATCAGCTCCTATTTTGAATCCTTCCAGAATATCTTCTTTTAAAGATTTAGCCGTAAGGAATATGATAGGCACTTCGCTATTTACAACGCGGATTTCCTGGGCAAGGGTGAGTCCGTCTTTTTTAGGCATCATCACGTCCAATACACATAAATCGTAATTGTTTTTCAAAAAAGCCTTGTAGCCTGCATCCCCATCAGGTAACAGATCTACCATATATCCTTTAGCCTGTAAATATTCTCTCAATAACATGCCAAGATTTTCGTCATCTTCGCATAACATAATGTTCATTTTTTCTTCCATAAAGCCTTATTTTTTAGTTTGTGGTAAAATTATTATAAATTTCGTTCCTATTTTTGGCTCACTTTCAGCTCTAATGGAGCCTTTAAGGTCCTGTACTATTTTCTTAACATACGCCAGACCTAAGCCAAATCCTTTTACATTATGAAGATTTCCGGTGGAAACACGGTAAAAGCGATCGAATATCTTTTTCAGATCCTCTTTTTTTATTCCGATTCCGTTATCCTGAATAGAAATCATCAGTTTTTCCGGTTCATTCCAGGTCTTTACCTGCAATAATAACGGTTCATCATCTTTTTTATATTTGACAGCATTATCCATCAGATTAAAAATAACATTCGTAAAATGCATTTCATCAATAGTGGCATACGGATTGGTAGCAAGTAAATCTGTTTTTATACTACCTCCGAAATTTTCCACCTTTAACGTAAAGGTACTTACCACTCCACTGATCAAATGGTTAATGTCTGAATTTTTAAATTTAAGTGTACTAGATTTTTTATCGAACAAAGACATCTGCAATACCTTATCCACCTGAAAACTGAGCCTTTTTGTTTCATCTCCGATTACCCCGGAAATATGATTGAACATGGCAGGTGTTTTTGAAACAGCAGGATCTTTTAGCATTTGGGATGCCAATGATATTGTAGATATAGGAGTTTTAAACTCATGGGTCATATTATTAATGAAGTTATTCTTCATTTCCGTCAAACGCTTTTGCCGGAATGCCAGACTAGCAGTAATTACAAAAGTTACTAATAATACAACGGTAAATATCAATGATGGCACAATAAAAGTTAAAGAGCTATATATATAATTACTCCTGGTCGGAAATACAACATCCAGATAATTCAATCTGTTAGGCGGATCATTTTTAAACAGGATCTGAGTAAAATGATCTTTTGATTTTGTATCTTCATAATCCGCAGATTTATATACGACCTCTCCATTACTGTTGATCACAGCAAAATAGTAAGGAACGTTTAATCCTTCATTGATTAATTCCGCTTTTATAAAACCATCAAGTTTTTTAAAATCAACTCGCTCGTTGATCGGCTTTTGTGAAGACTGATAAACCATATTAAGGATTACATCATCCATCACTTCTTTCTGATAAAGATATCTTTTCCTAAGGGTTTCCTGAAACTCTTTCGAAGCATTCGTTATGTCCCTGCGTTTCTGAGAAATGGAAATAGATGGTTTGATTACCTGAGAACTTGATGACTGAATTTCCATAAAACCGATGGGAGTTCCGTCAGGAGCTGTCATGGTAATTTGTTGCCGGTCACTTTTTATTATTTCCTGTTGCTTAGGTATATATGAATTATCCTTCTTTGTCAGATCATCTTCCAATGCCTTCCTGGCTTCTTCATATTCCAGATTTTTCGATACTTGATAAAGAGCTCTTTTTACAGATTCTTCAAATTGAGAACTTCTCATTGCTGCCATTGTATTCACATAAAAAATCTGTAAATACAATAACCCACCAAATGCAGCTGCCATAATCAATACTAAGAGCCAGATAGTGGATTTTTTCATTTTACCTTATTATTTCCTTTCTCTTTTATATAATTAAACGACCTGGTAATTAACAGTTTTATTTAATGTTCTTTTAATTTAACAGTAAACCTTAAAAACTATATCTATATGAATATTAAGCAATTACTATAAAAACTCTTTTTTATTTCTATGCTGGCGTTTCTCACAAAACATTTAACAAAAAATATTATTCAATCAAGAAAAACCTTATCAATTAATATATTATTTCACCAATTAAGTTAAAATTTTGATTCGATTCTCCAATTCTGCCACAATAATAACGAATAATTGCCTAATTTTGTTCCAAAAAATAAAAAAATTTTTGTAGAAAAATACCTAACAAAAGCAAAAATCCCTTAATCATTTTTACATTTTCATTCATATAAATCTTTTACATAAGAAAAAAAAGAAACAAAAAACCTCCTACAAAGCTGA
>JAJQEC010000064.1 GCA_021201815.1 Candidatus Azobacteroides sp.
CAATGTTATAATTATCATCATTTATAAAATGAATTTTTTCTCTTTGAATTTTAGGAGATAAGGAAAAAGTTTCTGTAAAATTTAATCCTTCAAATTCTATATAAACAGGTAGATATTGATATGATATTCTACTTGTATCTCTATTCAAAGGGTCGTAATATATTTTAGAATATGGTTTAGAATATATAAAAATATCTCTAAATTGATGATTTTTACTTGATGAATAAAATATCATTCCCAACATTGGACGTAATTCTTTATTATCATATTTTTCTTTTTCTAAATTATTACATACAGGGATAAAATAAATTTGATATAATCCATCTTGGGATTCATTTTTATAAATAAAATATCCAAATCCTTCATAAGAATTATTTATTATTCCAATACATTTTTCTTCACAAGAAGACAAACCTATTATTACAAGAATAAAAAATAGGAATATTACATTTTTGTAATGTTTCAAGAGATTAATATTATGTCTCATTTTTATTATGTTTTATGTTTAGCTTATTAATTAATAATAAAACATATTTCTAACTAATATAAATCATTAAGAGTAATTTTCGAGTGTGTACCACCTTTTTCATAAGGTGTTTTTAATTTACCGCTTCTCGTTCTTCCAACTTGAACTCTCCCACGAATGCTAGAATATTTAGGAGATACACGTCCAAATTCATTAATGTAATCATAATAGTGAGTAGAATTTAATTGAGGGAATTGAGTGTTACCCATTAGATCTTTTTCAAAACCTTTATGAGGGACTGAAATAGTAGAACCTAAATGTAGTCGATCAACATCATCATATCTGTCAGCCAGTCCTAGGAAATGACCTGTTTCATGCATAACAACATTATTATCTGCGTTTTTGTAAATAGTTCCAGTAGTGGCAGAATAATGTATACCTCCCTTCTTGGAACCCATCACTTGAGATCTACCTGTTTCAGCAGAAAAAGTTAGAAGATTTTCCCCTGCTTTTAAATCATTTACAGAAATTTCTTCGCTATATTCATAACTTATATCAAAAGAAACTCCTATATTACCAACATTTTCAGATTTAAATACATTTTTAGCCATTGCATTTAATTCATTTGCTTTTTCTGTAGAGGCATTTGCACCTGTAATATACACTTTAGCTGATATTTTTATTCCAGTTATCTCATTTTTATCATTTCTTTCAAAATGAATTATGTATTCTTCTCCATTTGGATCTATATATTTTACTGGATTATTTCCACAATATACGTACGGACTTATCCAATAATACTTTTCCGCTAACGGGTCCATCTGCCAGAACCTGCCTTCTGTCTGGTTTAACATTCTTGCCAGCTGGTCATACACATTCAGCCCGTGCTGCGCCTGGAACTCATGTCCCGTAAACCGCTCGGCACTGTTCATATTGCGGATGCCCTCATCGCTGTATTCCATCCCGAAAGGGTAATAATGGGCAAAACCCACATCCGTATTGTCACCCTTAAAGGTGTAGCGCACACTGCCCAGGTGGTCCCGTAGCTGGTAGGTGTACACCCAGCTGCCGCTCATCCCGTACTGTCAGAAGATAGTACGCTTCTCAGGAATAAATAAACCGGGAGGAATTTATTTATCCAATTCATTTGCATAAAAGAACTATCTTCTTCTCCCTTCCCTAGCAGTATGAAATGAATTTTACTATACCATTTTAATTCATTCAATATCGCATTGCAATTCTTCCATATATGGAAAACAAAAAAGATAAAATTAAAACTTTCTCTTTTCCTTATTCTGCTGCTTTATAAATACATATATTTTCCTGGAAGGTATTTATAAACTTAAAGATATTAAAATCTTCATCATAAAAAAACATTTCCTGATAGGTTGTATCAATAAGGCTTTGCTTGACTGTCACATGGTAATTATCCTGTTTAAAGATACGGTATTTACAATCTGCTATGCTTAACGAAGGTACTACAACAGGTAAATCAACAGCTGAGTCATAAATAAAAACAGTATCCCTGAGGGAAAATATCAAAATAGAATCTATACCCAATACCTCATCAGCTTTCCATCCCCGTTCTCTTTTCTCATACAAGGCATGATCTTTCTCAAAAAATACGTTTAAAAAGTAAAAACCATCTTCATAGAAAGAGTAAATCCAAGTTGAATCTTCCTTTACGATCTCCATCCTGTCGAAAGCAAAACCCTCCAGTTCTATAAAAGAGTTTTTTTTATCAAGTAATAATATTGTCCGGTTTTCTACCGTTTCTTTTTGGCTACAACTAATTAATAAGAAAATAAGTATCCACCCGGAAAAGAAATTTTTCTTTTTCATATCTTATTTTTTTCTTTTTTATACATAAGTTATATAACACCTACATATAGATAAATTATCATACTATTATAAGGTAAGTTTCGTTTTTATGCTTATCTCATTTTTTTTCATTTAACGAGTCTTTATATCTTTCTATAGCTTTCTGTTCTGCCCTTTCGAAAGCTTCCCTAAACATTTGGTTTATCTGTTCCAGGATGTTCCGTGCCCTCTCATAGGATGCATAGCCCCCATGAGAGCGGTCTTTGTCCCTCAAGGCTTTATGGTCTTTTGCTCCCCCATCTTTGACCATCTTCTTCTTTCCATCAATTATTTCCGTGACATCATACCCGTGTAAAAATATTTCATGGGCAAGCGTTTGTGTTATATCAGCCATATCCCGGCTGAGGGATACAATGTCTACAATGACAGTGGCTAGACCGGTTTCCTCATCTATTACTATACTGAATTTTCCATTGTATCCAATAGGAGGAAGGTTTGTTTTTTCATTAGAAAGAGAAACTTCATCAATTCTTAAAATATGATTGCTATATTTCCCATTTTCTGTAAATGTATGGCTTCCTACTTTATCTCCTGCTGAGGCGAATTGTGAAAAAAAGGCAAACCCGTCTTTTGTTGTTAAGATCGCATCCAAAGCGGCTTTGGTTTTATGTGTATGTTGAAGAGAAGTGGGAGTAGGTCTACGGGAATAATTGAGCTTTTCGTAATTCACATTTATAATCCTTCTTCCGTCAGGGTCCAGAAATCGCACCGGATTATTTGCACAATAAACGTAGGGACTTATCCAGTAATAATCTTCCGCCCGCTTATCCATTGTCGGTGTCCTGCCGCTTGATGCATCGTACGACCTCCATCCCATATCCGACACATTCAGCCCGTGCTGTGCCTGGAACTCATGCCCGGTAAACCGCTCGGCACTGTTCATATTGCGGATGCCCTCATCGCTGTACTCCATCCCGAAGGGGTAATAATGGGTAAAACCCACATCCGTATTGTCCCCCTTAAAGGTGTAACGCACACTGCCCAGGTGGTCCCGTAGCTGGTAGATGTACACCCAGCTGCCGCTCATCCCGTACTGCCGGGCTACAAACCCCTCCGCCGTGTAAAGCCGCGAAAGGTAAGTGGGCTGGTAACGGGAAGTTAAACTAAATAGTAGTACATCATTTTTTTAGATACAATTTCGTTCGTTTTTCTTTTTCATTAAAAAAAAGTTTTACTTTTTTTATTTCTATTTTTTAATTTTTAAAAACTCTATAACCAAAAAGAGAATCAATCATATTTATTTGAATATGTATTTCTTCTCCTAAAAATGATTTCAAATTAATCCGTTCGGTTTCAATATCATCATAACACATTTTGCTTCCTGTTCCCCGGATGATAAAAGGACTTTTCCGTATTTTAAAATAAATCTCATCAATGGGAACTTCTGATTTAAAGGAATAAGATCCTCTGACTGATTCAAAAAGATATAATTCTCCATTTATAAATGGCCAGCAGATATAATCGTCTTGTAAGTTCTTCTGAGAATTTATTTCAATATGCACAGTAATTATACTATCTGTATCCTTTTTAATTTTAGTATATTCGAGAGGAATTTTATCTGTTTGAATAAAACTATTCAAATAAAGGGAATTGCCTTCTTTACTCCATGTCCCCAATGATTCACTATAACAATAACCCTGATATTCATATTGGAATATGGAATCCTGTAAAAAAGTAAATACATGAGAATTTTTATCGCTATAATTACCTCCTATAAAAGATATTTTTGTACAACTAACCAATAAGATATAAAGGAAAGAAATTAATAAAACATTATAAATTTTCATAAGGCTTCTATTTTATAAATTTTAAAATATCCTTTGGATTTTCCCCAGGACGCAGTTTTTCTATATACAAATAATTTCCGTTGTCATTTATTCCTAAAATCCAACGCCCATTAATATTACTCAAAGACTTTGCCCGGCCAAAATCAGAAGTAGGGACAGAATTTTTATCAAAAGAAAACTGACGACTGTATGCCTTCACTTCACCAGACAAATAATTATCTTTAGTATAATTTCCATTTTTCCATAAATCATATCCATGGGAGGACTCATGTATTCCATTGGCTTTAGCACCATTGTCAGCTATATCCATTATTATAACTCCATCTTTCATTTCGGTTCCCCCAATATTTCCATTAATTTTATTATAAGTGAATACTTGTTCCTTTGTCTCTCCCATGGCAGTTAATTCAGAAATTCCAGCTTGAAGATTATCAATATTAGCCTGCATTTCTGTAGCTTTGGCTTGATCTTTAGAAACATTTTTTCCTTTTGCTTGATTTTGAGCAATTTTATCATTTAGTTTATCAAGATTTTTTTGTTCGGAGTTTATTCGTTTAGTCATCGCTTGGGATAAAGAGTTGGCAAATTCCTTATCTTCCTCCGTCATCCATTCCAAGCCATCAGGATCCACCCTATTCACCGGATTATTTCCACAATAGGCGTACGTGGATTCCCAGGGCCTTTTCTCAGCCAGGGGATCTATCTGCCAGAACCTGCCTTCTGTCTGGTTCAACATTCTTGCCAGCTGGTCATACACATTCAGCCCGTGCTGTGTCTGGAACTCATGGCCTGTAAACCGCTCGGCACTGTTCATATTGCGGATGCCCTCATCACTGTATTCCATCCCGAAAGGGTAATAATGGGTAAAACCCACATCCGTATTGTCCCCCTTAAAGGTGTAGCGCACACTGCCCAGGTGGTCACGAAGCTGGTAGGTGTACACCCAGCTGCCGCTCATCCCGTACTGCCGGGCTACAAACCCCTCCGCCGTGTAAAGCCGCGAGAGGTAAGTGGGCTGGTAACGCGCATGCCCCACATAATCCTGTTTGCTGGAACCTGCCACCAGGTCCGAGCTGCCCAGCTCCGTGATCTGCCCCATTGGCACCAGGATCCCGTCCTTGGCCGTACGGCTTTCCACCGAACATTTATTGCCTGCCGCATCGTACATATAATTAATATAATGACCCTGTTCGAACTGGATCCTCTTTGGCAAATTTAACAAATTATATTCAATAAAGGCAATCCGCTTGTTATAATCGGTTACCATATTGCCAAGGGTGTCATACAGGTATTCCATGTTTGGGTTTTTGGGATTCACCCCGTCCTTGAAATCCTGGGAGCCGTAGTAGGAGGTTTCGAACCCGTCGTCCACGATCTTCCTTACCTGGTTGCCCTCGTAGCTGTAGGTAAGCTTGTCAATAAGGGCATAGGTTCCCGGGTTGATGCTGCTGTACATGCGGCCCCTGCGTGAAAGGGTAAGGATATTGCCGTGCTTGTCGTAGGAGAGCTCCTCCGAGAAGTTATCGTTCTGGGTAGCCCCCTGCCTGTACGTGGCCTTTGTCATCCGGTTCAGCCCGTCGTAGCGGTAGGTGTATCCCCGGTCAGAGGATTCATCCTTGACCTTCCAGCCGATGCTGGCAATATTGCCATTGTAATAGCTTACCCCGCCGTAGCCGCCCAGGTAACTGATATTCTCCCGGAAGCGGGGGCTTTCTATGCGGGTCAGCCAGCCCCGGGTATTGTAGGAGTAAGCAATGGCTTCAATCCCGTCATGCAGTTTCTTTTCACCCAGGCGCCCCACCTGGTCATAGGACTGCTCGGCAAGCAGCACTTCCGCCTGGCTGTCCATCTGGTGCCAGGTCTTTATAAGCCTGCCGGCATGGTCATACTCGTAGCGTGTTTTCTCCGTGATGTTGCCTTTGCCGTGGATCATCAGTTTTTCAAGCAGCTGGCCGGTGAAGTTGTAGCTTACAAATTCCTTGTCCACTTCATTCAGGTGGTTCTTGGTACGTACCTGTATGGGCTGCCCTTTTTCATCATAGTAGTAAAGGGTGAGGATATCCTGTGTGTTGCCGTCCAGCATCTTCACCAGGCTGGCGGTAAGCATCCCCTTGGCCGAGCAGTCCTCACATTGGGAATCCACATACCGTTTGCCGTACCCGCTCCTCTCTTCATAGGCCAGTTGCGAGGCGTAAGCGGCATGCTGGCTGGTGGCATGGGTGTAATGGTCATAATAGTTGACCAGGAGGATATCTTCCTGCGCGATATCTTTTGGCTGTTTGTTCCAGGTGTACTTATACACCCCGGAGGTGGAAGGGGTTTCCTGCACGACAATCTCTTCAAAGATGGACTGCATATCCTGCAGGGAGTTGTTGCTCTTCCATATCCCGGAAATCACCAGCCGGCCCAGCGCATCGTATTTGTAAAATGTCCACTCCTGACGCGATTTCCTGCGCTGGTTGCCATCCTGGCTAAGGACAAGCTGCCCGGCCCTATCGTAGACATAGTAGGTGAAATCACAGCCCGGCAGTTTCTTCTGCACACACTGGTTCCGCTTGTCGTAGTAATAGAGGTAGGCATAGTTTTTAAAATCCTTGTCTGCCGAGGTGTTGGCAGGGATGGCGCTGGTAATTGTCCTACAGCGCTCCTCGAGCATGGGGGGCATCACCAGCACCCGGTTGCCGGCATTGTCATACAGGTAATAGGTATCATGCTTCACGCTCCCGTTCATCTGGCGGGTAAGGATGACCTGCCCCAGCTTGTCGGTGAACTCATAGGCCACGTTGCGGTCCTCATCGGTGTATTTGGTAACCGAGAGTTCCCCGCTGGCGTATGCCCCGTAGCGGAAAAGAAGGCTCCCGTTTTTAACAAAGCGCTCACACATAAGCTCCGAACCCTCCGTGGACACATTGGTCAGGTATTCGGTTCTGACAGCCCTCCCGGCTGTATACCACTCTTTTCCCGGCCCGTATTCTTCGGTCACCCGTCCCAGGGGGGAGTGCTCGTATTCGGTACGCGAATAGATGGAATCGTTCCCGTAGAGGAAGGTGCGGGTTTTCATGTCAGCCGGGGAACGGTAAATGCCGCTCGTGGTGCTGGCGTTCATGGGCAGCCAGCTTTTGTATTCCCTGCCTGCCATGTCGTATTCCACCATGGTGACAAGGTCTGTGTTGCCAGGGGTAAAGCCCGTCATCACTTCCTGCACGGGCCGTCCCAGCCCGTCAAAATAACGGATGGTTTCCATGTACTCATTGCCCGTCTCACTGGTCATGGTACGGGTACGGATATAGTTTTGTGTAGAAGTCTGCGGATAGATCATTGTTGTGCCATACAGGCAGCAGATAAACAGAATTATATATTTTTTCATAAGATGTTCTTTTAACGTTTTATCCGGTAACGAATCGTTTTCCGGTCTCCTTTTTTACTTATTCAGGAAATTGTACTGGTATTCTTCCAGTGTTTTCCCGTTGTTATCCTTTACCTTAACCAGGCGGTTAAAATCATCGTATTCGTAAGTGATAACTACTCCCCGTGCATCCTGTTCCTTCAGCCGTCCGACTCCGGGCTCGTAGGTGAAGGTTGTAACGATGGCTGTCTTATTTTTAAAATATTTCCTGAGCTTTTCACCGATGTCATCCACATCCGGGGAAACCTGTGCGGCCAGTGCTTCCATCTGGTCGCTGGTCGTATATCCCAGTGCATCCCTTACTTCTTCATAAGATGCATTCTTTATTTCTGCTACCGGATACTGATAATTATAGCTCCAGACATATACTGTTTTTTCCGTTTCGTCCCGGGAAATATATAACGGGTTGCTATGCGTATCATACCGGTGGAACCGGATCCGTTCCTCTTCCGGGTTATTGAATGTTTTATAGGTGGTATAAGAGGGCAGGATATTTCCCTGGGTTTCACTATAGTATGTTTTTCCCTGCCGGGTCAATGCATAATTATTGAATATATTCGTTTCTACGGGAAGGTTTACCATATGCTTATCTTTCATGGTGGTAGCCATACTGCTTGTCAGGGAAGTGGGATACACTATATTTTTTTCTATCAGCTGGTTCTGGCTATCCCTTGTGGTAATTTTTGTTACCTGATAGTTTGTTTTATCGTATTTATATGCTTCTTCCTGGATGCTTGTTCCCGGATTGTAATAGGTAGTGGTTATTTTTTTATCCAGTTTCCACCAGATTTTATTCAGGAAGTAACTGCGGAACAACATACCATTCGTGCCTTTGACTCCATTTACACTAAATCCCTGTTCCATCAGGTTCGGAGCAATATGGTAGCGGCTGATACCCCGTACTTCATCTTCCGGATACCGATAGGAAGAATACAGGTAATCTTCTGTTAATACCAGGCGGTTATCCTTATCATAGATATACCGGGCACTCATTAATCCGTTTTTTTCTGACGCAAAAGAAAGCTGGTCCGGTATAATGTGATTAGTTTCTGTCAGGAAATTATGCAGCCCCACATATTGTGATGCAGGCAAAGAGGCCTGTATGAATAGAGCCGGGTCACTTTCATAATGAAAATCATAGCAGATTTTTCCCTCACTTCCGTTTTTCCCCAATATTTCTTCTACCCGTGTATAAACAACCGGAGAACCAGCAAACTTCTGGGTAAGGGGAATCATCGGATTAGAACGGACCAGCATATAATCGGCGAAAAACTCGTCATATATTCCTATTTCCGGCTGATAATTGGGATTTGTAAAAGACGCCAGATAATGCTTATAATATAAAGGGGTAACGCATAGATTTCCGGATGGGTCATAGTCCTTTTCATAATTATACTTTTTATAATTATGGGTTTTTGAATTCAGGTCGGTATCATATATTTCTTTTATCCGCAGGCCACCGCCGTATGTGACCCATTTTTCTCCCACCGCATGTATTCTCAGGTTCAGGATATACTTATTGGTTGTATAATAAGTACAATTAGGGTTTACACACTGGCTTTGAATGCCATGATCCAGATCCGGTTCCATGTAGATTTTGTATTTCCCGGCAGGAAGAAAATATTCCCGGTGATTTGACCGGACAATCTGGTCACCTTGTTTTTTCATATTTGGCAAAGACAGGTACAGGTCATCTTCCGGGTTATTTTCATTAATAAGGCACAAATTTCCTATGGGTAATCCTCCCGGAAAATAGACAGGATTGATATACCGGTTATTATCTGTAATGTCTACAATAAATGTCACATAGCTCTTTTCTTTTAATTCAAAAGAAATCGTTTTGTTGATATCAATATCATAGGTACTTCTGGTAGTGCCTTTGGTTTCGTTAAACGTAAAAAAAGTCTGTTCATTTTTAACCGTTTGCCAGGAAGTAGCCGCATGGAAATCTCTGACAAACCTATGGGCTTCATACGTGAAGAATGTTTTACCCCCGGTGGGGTAAGTGATCTGTGTCAGCATGCCATACTGCATGTAATTTTCATTGGGGGTACGGTCTCTTCCGCTCAGAACATGCACGGGCTGCATGGGGCCTGTTACGTTGGGCATGGAAGGGAGAATAACGGTCGGGATATTTGTTTCCGCTGATCCTTCCGGGGTAAGGGAGTTATTATAAAACCCCCAGAAATCGGTTTGCAGGGAATGTTTTACCGGAAGTACGTTCCGGTTGTAGGTAAAGGTGTACGCATGACTGGTTTTATCCTTACTGATATTTTTTTCCGATACTTTATCCAGCATGAGCCGACAGGCATCATAATTATTCTCATCTCCCAGGTAGGAGTAGGAAAAAACGTAACTTTTCAACTCCCGGGCATTATTTTTAATGGTAATCTCATCCAGCTTCTGAGCTTTTTTTCCCTGGTTGTTTTTATCAGTGGGCAACGTCCAGTTGTCCGCCTCAATATCTTTTCTGTCCGAGGTACTAAAAACAATTTGCCCGTTCGGATAATCAATAGTAGACAGGTAGCACTGGCGGACAGAGGAATAAGAGTAAGAATAAGTGGTCGCATCAGTCTTGATAGACATATTGGCACCCACTCCACCGGTTTTAACCACGTAAGGACCTACTGTCACCCTTCTTTGCTGGTTGACTGATATCGGCGTGGTAACTTTTTCTGTTTTATATGTAAAGGTAATTTTTTCCTTGTCGGGCGCTTCGATGCGATTCAAATACCAGCCGTTCACCACTTCCTTATGCGGGTATTGAACAGGAGTTCCTTCTTTAGACGGATTTTTAAGGGGAGATTGAAGCTGGTTGCAGTAGGATACACTGGTTTCCTTACTGGTTTCCGTTTCCCCGAAGTAATATTTAAAACCATATCCGTCGATAATCACCCAGTTGTCATTGCTTACATCGTACGTTACATCCAGGTAATCCTTACAATTCCTGATTTTCGGTTTATTGTTAAATTTAGAGAAATACATGGTTCCGCTATAGGGCCCGAAATTAAAGCTGAAAATATCCGGTTCCGAATCAATCCCGTTGTTAGTGGGAGAAGGAGTAGGAAAGGGATTCCGGTTATAATCAAAATATCTTCCGGCAAATCCATTTCCACCTATCTCAACCTTGATATTATTTTCCAGGAAAGTATCCAGTTGCTGGTCATGCCAAAAGCCTATCCCAGTATTATTGTAATTAAAATCATCCCCGCCGATACACTCCCGGGTAATACACCCTCCGGCGTTCAGACTCCAGCCAAGCCCTACCCAGCTTGCATCCTGCGCAACCCGGATACCCGAAGCATGGTAACTCAGCCCGATAGGGAAGGATTGGCCACCTATACGGATTTCATGCAGCGGGATACTAATCTCCGGAGTACCGGTATAGTGCCCGACCGGGATATTTCCATACATACCCAGTGCCGCGGAATTAGGAGAGTTTTCCAATACTTTGGGCAACAGGGTATAATCATCGAAATCACCCGCTGCTGCCATCATAAGGGGTGTATTAACGGAATCATTCAAGGTAGCTGTTTCTATCGGAAGCTGCGCCAGCAGGTCTGCCGTAAAAAGCACTAATAGTAAAATCGGATAACTTATTATTTTTTTCATATATTTTCATATTTATCGGAAGGTCCGGAAAAGATACCTTTATTACCGGTACACTTCCCGGACAGAAAACCGGTTAACTTATTTTTTAATGATAATTTCGGAAAAGACTTCGTCCTGTATGGTGATTTTCAACAGGTAATTTCCCTGCGGAAAAGTGCTTACCGGTATATCATGCCGGTATATCCCTTCCTGGCTGTGTTGTTTTGAATTTTCGGAATAACAGATGCCATAGACATCATACAGAGAAAGATATACCGGCACGTTTTCCAGGGCATGGTATTCTATGGAAAGGATATTTTCTACCGGATTCGGATAGAAATTATAACTGAATGTATATCCGGGACGAAGGGATGGTTCCGGTTCTTTCTGCTGTTGCATGGATTCAAGCAGAGCCATGTTTGCCTGATCATTCCACAGGTAATAATGCTCCTGTGGGGGATAAAAGAAAGCTACCTCAAAGACGTCCCCCTGACGGCCTTCCCGGAAGCAGGTCGTGGTTTTTACCGTCTCGAATACCGGATAACGGTACCCCATTACATACCAGCGGCAGGTCTCTGTCTGCAGGAGAATGGAGTCCTTCTGCAGACGCAGGGCGATGCTGTCTGCACTTACCCCGGAAAGAAGAAGGGTATCTTCCGGATTCTCGAACGGCAGGAGCGGCGTACTGGCTTCCGCAATTGTTTTTACAGTACGGACGCGCATCACATGTTGAAGCGTATCCTTGTCCGGAAGGATCATCCACCCGTAAGCGTCCGCTTTGGTGGATACGGTTCCCATAATGCTTAGTTCCAGCATTTCCGTGTATTTACCTTTGCCGTGATAATAAGAAAAGGTGGAATCTGTGTAAGCCACCGGGAATTTCATCAATAGCTCCGGTTGCTGGTTGTAAAGTAAGGTGGTGGGATTTTCGAATCCCCATCCCAGCAACGAATCCCCCGATACCCCGTAAAGGTACATGGTACGGTGTTCGATGCCCGCCAGCAGGGAATCGGTGCGCAGCAGGTATTCCAGGGAGTAAGCCTCGTTTACCGTTTCCAGCCGGCTGAAATCCCACAGCACATTCTCTCCGCTTCTTCCGGGATTCTTGTATTCAACCTGTTGTTTGATAATTTCATCGCCAGCCCGGGGGGCATGATGGCGGGAGGTAAGTACCGGCTGGGAGAATAGGGCAGCCGGTAAAAGCGCAGAAAACAGAAAAAATAATTTTTTCATAGCAGTTTTCGGATTTTAAGTTTTTACTATTATTGTCTTCCTGAATGCACACTTTTCTTTTCCCGGGGAATTATCCCATGAAAAGAAAATATAAAATTAATTTATTTTTCATTAAATTTATACTATTTGAAGATATATTTTATAAAAAAGAGAAATCAGCTTATAAATAAAAGAGAAATAATCCTTTATTTTTCCGTTCAATTAAAAGGATATCCGGTACGAGACCGGACCGTTATAATTAAATAAGAAATAACAGCAGGCAAAGATACAACTATCTATCATTTTTGATACCATAGGCAATCAAATAATTGTTTTTTCCGGTTTTTTTTGCCGTGGGTTAACCCTACCCCTTTTGACGAAGTCAAAAGGTACTTCCCTGCGGAGAAGGGAAGAGCTGCCTGGTATTTTATCTTTTGCATGCACGAAAAGATCAGCTGCGCACCACTCTCCCCTCGAAGAAGATACTATGTAAATAATCAAATTTGTTTTGCTAA
>JAJQEC010000035.1 GCA_021201815.1 Candidatus Azobacteroides sp.
TTTTTTAGCAAAACAAATTTGATTATTTACATAGTATCTTCTTTGAGGGGAGAGTGGGTGCGCAACTTATCTTTGGGTGTATAGGAAAGATGAAATATCCGGAACTCTTCCCCTTTCTGAAGGGAAGTACCTTTTGGCAGAGCCAAAAGGGGAAGGGTTGTACACAGGCTGGATAATCCGGCAAGCAATACAAATCAACGCAAATTCCCTTTTATCAATATCAATATTTCCCGGAAAACCTTTGATCCCAAAAGATAAACAGCACCCAGATAAAAAACGGTACCTCCCGAAAACTGTACCAGCAGCAGAATAAGTTCATTATCTATCAGAAAGGAAAGACTATATATTCCCAACGCCATCACACAAGCCAGGCTAAAGTAAGGAAAAATGTCCTTGAGTTGTTCGGAAATTTTATAATTCACCTCTTTCCTCATCAGCAAACCACTGATAAAAAAACTAATAATTCCTACCAGAGATATTCCCATGGCAAGAAATTTGATTCCATAACGGAAGGTTAGGAAGATAGAAATCAGGATAAGTATTTTCCGGGTCACTTCAAAAATCAGCGTCAGGTTGGATCGTCCTTTTACGTTCAGGATATTTACGTTCATAGCCACCAGTGCCAGGAAAGCCGCTCCGATACATAGTATCTGCATATAAATAGCCGAGTCGTGCCATTGTTCCTTTAATAATACATTGATAAATGGAATTGCCACTGCGGACAAACCGAACATGACCGGGAAAGAAATAAAAGAAGTGACACGGATAATTTTCCGATAAGCCTGTTTCAGGCGGTCACTTTCTTCTTTTATCTGCGCAAGAACGGGAAAGGTAGCACTTTGCAACGCACTGCTTACTGTAATAGAGGAAAGTTCCGACATTTTATTCCCCTGTGTATATAATCCTACATCCTTTGCCGGATAATATACTCCTATTAATACCGGGGAAATATAATTAAAGATGCTGTTCAAAACTCCTGTAAATAATAATTTGGAACTATATCCCCATAGTTCTTTTATTACTTTAAAATCAAAAATAAAAGAAGGTCTCCATCGGGAGAAAAACCATAAACAACATCCCCTGACAAGCATCATGATTAAATTCTGATACACAAGGGCGTATACTCCAAATCCATGGTAAGCCATGATAATTGCTATAATACCGGAAATAATAGCTCCGGCAAGGTTTGAAAGGGTAATCGGCCGGAAGTTCGTAGCCCGGGAGAAAGTGACACTTTGTGTGAAGGTAAATGCATTCAGAATAAAGGCAAGGCTGTTAATACGGCATACGGTTGTCAGAATAGGATAATGAAAGAATCCGGCAATCAGGGGGGCACAAAGAAACATAATCAGATAACAGCAAATGCTCATTGCCAGATTAAAATGAAAAATAGTGGAAAGATCGGTTTGGCTGACGGAAGTCTTTCTTATCAAAGCACTACTAAAGCCACTATCCAGTAATATATTTGTCAGTGCGGTAAAAACAGCAATCATACCCATCAGCCCATAATCATCGGGAGATAAGAAATTCCTTGCCAGAATAATTCCGATGACAAAAGTAAGGAGTTGATATCCGAACCTGTCAATCGTGGTCCAGGTAATGGCAGAAGCTGTCTTTTCCTTTAAATTAGTCGTCATGAGCAGGCTTTTCCTTCTATGAAACGAATATTTTTACCAGCCAAAAGCATGAGCGTCACTCATCCAGTAACCTTTTACACGCATTACCTGTTCGATTACATCCCGGCCGCATCCCTGTCCACCGGTAAAAGGAGAGATATAAACGGATAGTTCCTTTATTTCGGGAGCCGCGTCAGCCGGACAAACAGGCAGCCCGACCCGTTTCATTATTTCATAATCCGGAATGTCGTCTCCCATATAAAGAATTTCTTCCGCTTTTAATCCTGTCTTCTGCATAAAATCTTCCAGGCACACTGTTTTTACAGCAGCTCCCATATAAATATGCGTTACCCCCAGATTAGCAAACCTCATTTCTACCGCTTTGGTATTGCCACCGGTGATAATTCCGACATGTAATCCTTTTTTTACTGCCAGTTGGATGGCATATCCGTCTTTAATGTTAACCGTCCGCATGGGTTCCCCGCTTACGTCTAATACGATTACACTTTGAGAAAGCACTCCATCTACGTCAAAAAGCAATGCTTTGATTTTGTTCAGGTCATAATTAATCATAATTCAACTATTAGAATGGCGGACATGTATTTCTTCACTTAGCAGGCGGTATATCTCTTTTTGTTTTTCGTTTTCCAACAGATGAAGATGCTTGTCCATTACATTTCGGTCATATCGTACGGCAGGCCCTGTCTGCGCTTCAAAGGGTGAAAGAGTCCGTACTTTGGATGCTGTTTCGTCAATTAACGGCAAAAGAATGTCAAAAGGGATTTCCTCTTTCCGGAGAATTTCCGATCCGATATCATACATATAATTTACAAAATTACACGAAAAAACAGCCGCAAGATGCAGATATCTTCTTTTTTCCGAATTTATAAAATGAATATTACCGGATATACTTTCTGCCAGATGCGTAAGAAGGCGAAGGGTTTCTTCATCGGAAGCTTCCAGGCAGATGGGGATACCGGAAAAACTTATTTTCCGATTTTTACTAAAAGTTTGTAACGGATAAAATACACCATATTTTCTGACCGAATCGGAAAATACATCCATCGGAATACTTCCGGCAGTATGGATCCATATTCCCCGGGTGACCGGCATTCTTCGGATTATTTCCGGCAACACGCTGTCTTTTAGTGAAAAAATATATAGATCGGCATTAGGAACTATTTCTTCCGTGCGATGGGTGAAAGAAGCATTCACCTTTCGTGCGAGCTCTTTTGCAGTTTCTTCTCTACGGCTGTATATTTGTTTTATGTGGTACCCCTTTTCAAAAAGGGCAAGGGACAGATGGGTCGCTACATTGCCGGCACCCAGAAAAACCACATGTCCGTTTTTTCCATTCATTGTGAAAAAGCGATTTTTTCACAAATATAATGAAAGAATACGGATTGTAATGATTTCCGGAAATTTCCTGTTGTCTTCTTTTATCCTTCGTTTGTCCTGCCGGAATTAATACGTTCTGTTTTTTTGCGATGGGCTTCCAGCATTACCTCTACATTAAAATACAACGCAGGTATTTTATCCTTATTCTGCGATAACGAAATAATGTCCCAAATATTATTGAGTTTTTGATATTCTGCGTTATACCCTAATATATTGACAATCTCATATTCATGAGGCGTATAAATGACATGGTAAGCGGTACGTAAACTTTTCCCGTCTCCGGATGAAAGGATGGCATCGATGATTCCGTTCAGCATTGTCCTTCGTTTGTCTGCCTCTTTATAGTCCCCTTTTACATGGTAGGCGTAAATCGCCATCCGCATGTGATGAAAGTTAAACGGGTAATCAATCATTGCAATATTTACATAATTAATTATCACATCACAATCGGCAGGGGTCAGTTCCTCCTTCTGTAAATAAACAGAAAGGGCATTATGTTCCATCGCAAGGCTGTAGGGATCATAATTATTCTGGTAAATGTGACCATAGTATAATAAGCGGAAATCATCTAATGTCAATGTGACATCATTTGCCAGATATCTTTCCATGAGTTTGGGATAATAAGAAGAAGAGCCGGAATCTTCTACCGCTTCTTTGATCGCGTCATAATCAAGTTCGGCAAAAGAAGAACGTTGAGCAAATCCGGAAAAAATACTTGCTGCAAAAAGGAGATATATAAGGAGCTTTTTCATATGCTGTTTTTTATTTTTTACATTCAGGCATGGAACTTCGCATCGAATAGGAAACATGCTCTTCTTTAATGGAAGCGTTTTATTCGGATGCGTTGTTTCATCATTCGTTTTTTCTTTCACTAGCATCGGAAAACAAATTCCTTACTTAACGGAAGTGTAAGTACTTTCGGTAAAAGTAAGCAGCAGTGGAAGTGCGGCTGAAACAAACAACTTCCCGGAAATAGAATGCGTTAGAAAATAACGAAACCTCTTTGGATACTATTATTAATAATAAAGAAGAAATATAATCTAAAATCTGTTATTCAGTTAATAAATATTCACCGATAATTTTTTCGAGTTCATTTTTCGGTAATGCTCCCATGGCTCCTTGTGGTTGTCCCTCTATAGGAATAAAAAGGATGGTAGGAATACTTGTTACCCCGAAAACTGCTGCCAGTTCTTTTTCTTTTTCGATGTTTACCCGGTAAATGACTACTTTGTTTTTATATTCATCGGCCAGTTCTACCAGCGTTGGAAATAACCTGCGGCAGGGAGGACAGTAATCAGCATAAAAAGTAACAATACAAGGAAGAGTGCCTTCATATACCCATGTATCCGTATTCTTTTCATAGTTAAAAACTTTGTCCATAAAATCCTTCTTGGTCAGATCCGATACAATGGTTTTCTCGTTAGAGGATGATTTGTTATCCGCACTCTCTGCAAAACTCAACGTGGATATAAATAAAAATCCTATTATCCAGGAGATTTTTTTTGATATGCTCATTTAAAAAATAATCAATTGGTTTAATGATAGGCAAATATACAGTATTATTTTAATAAATCCTTTTCTTTCTTTTTTTTAATTATATAGGTAAAAGTAACTTTAATATTATTTTACATTCATTTTCATTTTCCATCCTTTTCTCTGAACAGGCGTCTTCGGAAGATTTCCTTTTTTATTTTTTCATTGTTCCTATTGGAATAAAAGAAGGTCCCTTTTATTTTATTGGCTTCGATGAATAGAAATAATTTTATTGCGGAATGCCTTTGTAGAAAAAGAAGAAAGGAGGGAATCACCTTTTTCCGAATTTCCGGACAAAGGAAAGTTGGGAAATATTTAGTAATTTTGAAATTTAAAACAGAACTCCTTTTATATTTGTTCTGTAAGCAACGATGTTGACATTAATGAAATAACAAAAAAGAAAAGATGGAAAAGACAGCAACCGTATATGCCGGATTAAAACTGAAAAATCCGATTATGATAAGTAGTTCCGGGCTTACCGATAAGGCTACGAAAAACCTGGAACTGGAACGTGCCGGAGCGGGTGCCATCGTATTAAAATCTTTATTTGAAGAACAAATATTACTGGATAGTTCTTCTATGGATAAGAATTCTTTTCCTGAGTCAGAATATTATATCAGCAATTACCTGCGGGCTAATAACCTGAAAGAATACCTGGACCTGATAGAAGAAACCAACCGATTGTGTAGTATTCCGGTGATAGCAAGTATCAATTGTTATTCTACGGAAGGATGGCTTGATTTTGTCCATAAGATTGAACTTGCAGGTGCAGATGCCCTGGAGTTAAATATCTATCTGCTGAATCATTCTCTTTCTTACGACGAGGATAGCTTTATCAGAATTTATATTGACATTGTCCGTAAAGTACGGGCTATGATTTCTATTCCTGTTATCGTTAAAATAGGACAAAATTTCAATAATATTCCCTGGTTTGTCAATGAACTGAAACAGGCGGGAGCAGCAGCAGTGGTTCTTTTCAACCGGTTTTACCAGCCGGATATCGATTTGGATAAGATGACATTATCTCTTACCGATGCCCTTAGTAATCCTTCGGAAGTTTATCATATCCTGCGCTGGACAGGAATTGTTTCAGGAACAGTGCCCGGAATCGATGTGGCAGCTTCTTCCGGCATCCATACCGGAGAGTCCCTCGTAAAAACTCTTCTTGCCGGAGCCTCTGTCGGACAGATTTGTAGTGCGATATATAAATCAGGTCCCGGCGTTATTTCGGAAATGATTAATTTTCTGGATACCTGGATGAATTGCAACGGGTTTGAAACAATTGCGGACTTTAAAGGGAAATTGAATTACATGAATATTGACAACCCGGTGCAATATGAGCGCCTTCAGTTTATGAAATATATTTCTCCCGAAAATAAATAAATCGGAATAAGATATAAAAGAATCATGGAATCTTCTTTTGTACTGGTAAGTGTATAGTATGAGTAAAAAATATATTGTATTTCTATTATTGATATTAACCTTCTTTTCCTGTAAAAAAAATGAAACGAGAATAGAAGTAGCGGTTACGGATAATAAACCGGTACTGGAGGATTTGCCTCGTATTCTTGCCGGAAAGAAATTAAGGGTGATTACTCTTTACAGTTCGGTTTCTTATTTCATTTACCGGGGGGAGCCGATGGGCTATGATTATGATTTATGCAAGGACTTTGCAAATACGTTGGGATTGGAACTGGAGGTAGTCGTTGCAAAAAATGTAAATCAGTTAGTCAGTATGCTGAATAGGGGAGAAGGGGATCTTATTGCTTACAACCTTCCGGTTACCAACGAAATGAAACAGGAAATTACGTATTGTGGAAAAGAAAGTGTTTCCAATCAGGTGCTTGTACAACGGATTGACCTTAAAGAACCTCCCGTAACAGATGTGACCCAGCTTATCGGAAAAGAAGTCTACGTACAGAAAGATACCAAATATGAAAAAAGATTATTGAACCTGAATGCAGAATTAGGGGGCGGCATTTTTATTCATGATATTGATAAGGACAGTATCACCGCAGAAGATATGATCGAGATGGTGGCGCAATATAAGATTCCTTATACGGTTGCCGATGAAGACGTCGCTCTTTTAAACCGCACCTATTATAATAATGTCGATGTCAGTTTGCCTGTTAGTTTTCCGCAGCGTTCCTCCTGGGCAGTAAGAAAAGATTGTCCTGTCCTTGCCGCAACATTAAATATGTGGTATACTCTTAATCAGCAGTCTCCCGATTACCAGCTTATTGTAAAAAGGTATTTCGAAGTAAGCAAGAAAAAGGTTTATTCTCCTATTTTATCTGTACATCATGGCAGGATATCTGTTTTCGATGATTTATTCAGGAAATATGCCGGAACCGTTGGCTTTGACTGGAGGTTGATGGCTTCTATTGCTTATCAGGAATCAGCATTTGATACGACGGCTACTTCGTGGGCAGGAGCAAGGGGACTGATGCAGATCATGCCTGCTACTTTTGCGGGACTGGGAGAGGACCCGGATGCAATATATGATCCGGAAGCCAGCGTCAGGGCAGCAGCTAAGTATCTTAAAAATATGGAAAATAATTTCCAGCATATTACCAATACCGAGGAACGGCTTAAATTTATTATTGCAAGTTATAATGCAGGGATCGGGCATGTCTTTGATGCGCAGGCACTGGCAAAAAAATACGGAAAAGATCCGGCAGTCTGGTCGGGGAATGTAGACGAATATATTCTGTTGAAGAGCCATCCAGAGTATTATACCGATAGCGTTTGTAAATTCGGTTATATGCGAGGAAAGGAAACATATGATTATGTCATTCAGGTATTAACAAGATATGAATATTACAAGGCAAATATAAAACGGGAATAAAGAAAAAGCATAATTGTCCGGTAGATACCCAATGTAATTAAACAGCGTTCGGCGTAGCCAATATGCTAATGAAATATAAGATAATGTGGGAATATTCTAATCTGTGTATGGCTATCTCATCGACAAGCCACAGAGTGGCGCCATATTATTAGCCGTGCAGCCTCAGCCCACGGCGCATAAATTGACGAAATTAGTGGAAAATCAGGTAAGAATATAACCGATTTTTCTTTGAGAAAAAAAGTTAAATGCATACTTTTGCCATGCACATGGTCGTATATTTTTGTTAATCTTATGATACCGGATTGTTGTATTTTTTGTTAGTAGCAATAAGCCCTTAACAATAAGTTTTAATAAATAAACAGAAATATTTTCAGGTTAATATAATTAGACAGAACCATTATGGAAAATGAAACGTTACTGAAAGAAGTAGAATCGAAAGCAAAGAACTGGCTATCTGATTCCTATGATGCGGAAACCCAGGCAGAAGTAAAAAGAATGCTGGAAAATGAAGATAAAACCGAACTCATAGAAGCATTTTATAAAGATCTGGAATTCGGAACCGGTGGTCTCCGAGGTATTATGGGGGTAGGCACAAACAGGATGAATATATATACTGTGGGAGCTGCCACGCAGGGATTATCCAACTACCTGAAAAAGGAATTTGCAGACCTGGATGAAATAAAGGTAGTAATCGGTCATGACTGCCGGAATAACAGTCGGAAATTTGCAGAAATATCTGCAGATATTTTTTCCGCGAATGGCATAAAAGTGTATCTTTTTGATGACCTGCGGCCCACACCGGAAGTTTCTTATGCAATCCGTAAATTAGGATGCCAGAGCGGTATTATCCTTACTGCTTCCCACAATCCGAAAGAGTATAACGGATATAAAGCGTACTGGAATGATGGGGCACAGATGATTTCTCCTCATGATAAGAATGTAATAGCAGAAGTAAATAAGATTCGTTCGGCAAAGGATATTGAGTTTAAAGGAAATAAAGAGCTGATTGAAATTATCGGTGAAAAGATCGATGCGGCTTATATTGACCAGATTAAAACCATTTCCCTGGCACCGGAAAGTATTGAACGACATAAAGACATGAAGATCGTTTATACTCCTATTCATGGTACGGGAGTGCGGTTGATTCCAAGGGCACTGGAAGCATTTAGTTTTACCAATATTATCCATGTTCCGGAACAGGATGTCGTCAGTGGAGACTTTCCCACTGTTGTTTCTCCTAATCCGGAAGAGCCTGCTGCTATGGACATGGCAATTAAAAAAGCAATCGAGACAGATGCGGAAATCGTACTGGCAAGTGATCCGGATGCAGACCGCATGGGACTTGCCGTAAAGAATAATGAAGGTGAGTTTATTCTGATTAATGGAAATCAGATCGCAGTGCTTTTTATTTATTACCTGATCACTCAGTGGAAAGCAAAAGGGAAACTGGATGGAAATGAATATGTGGTAAAGACAATTGTTACTACCGAACTGATTGCCAAGATTGCTAAAAAGAATGACATCGAATACTATGATTGCTACACAGGCTTTAAATGGATTGCAGCGATCATGCGTGAAAACGAAGGAAAGAAAACATACATCGGTGGGGGAGAAGAAAGCTATGGATTCCTGCCGGAAGATTTTGTCCGTGATAAGGATGCGGTATCTTCGGCTGCTTTGATGGCAGAAATTGCGGCCTGGGCGAAAGATAATGGAAAAACACTTTTTGATCTCCTTCAGGAGATTTATATCGAATACGGCTATTCCAAAGAAAAAGGAATTTCAGTGGTTAAGAAAGGTAAATCCGGTGCGGAAGAAATTGAAGCCATGATGACTAATTTCCGTAATCATCCTATTACTGAAATTGCCGGTTCAAAAGTTTCTATGATTAAAGATTATGCAACCTTAACCGGAACAGATCTTCTCCTGAATGAAAAGATCACCCTGAATATGCCGACTACTTCCAATGTGTTGCAGTATTTCACGGAAGATGGAACAAAAGTATCTATCCGTCCTTCGGGAACAGAACCTAAAATTAAATTTTATGTAGAAGTGTCCGGAGAATTGAAAGATAAAGCTTCTCTTCCGGAAACTGAACGTAAAGCAGAAGAAAAGATCGAAGCCCTGAAAGCTTCTTTGGGAATTTGATTTCCGAAGAAACCGAAGGGATAACTTTTCGGGTTAAATAAATGAATACAAGGAGGTATCCGTCAGGATACCTCTTTTTTTATGAAAAGGGTAAGAAATACGATTTTCTTAAGGCACGCAGGTAGAGGATGTATGATTGCTCGTGGTATTTCCACCTGGGGTGGAATTGATAGTCAATATTTTTATAAAAAAGGTTTAATTCCTGCATTTTCAGTTTTCTATTCTCCATTCATTAAATTATTACCTTGTCGTTTCTTAAATGTTATGCATGGAATCGTTATTACATTATATATGGAAGTATCGGCTGTTTACTGAGAATGAGTTGAAGACAACTTCCGGCAGCCCGTTAAAAATTATTGATGTCGGAATTCATAACCATGATGAAGGGCCGGATTTCTTTAATGCAAAAATTGTGATTGATGGAACTTTATGGGCAGGTAATATAGAAATTCATACCTATTCATCCGATTGGTATAAACACAGGCACGAAATGAATCCGGTTTATAATACGGTCATTCTGCATGTAGCAAAATATGTGAATACCAAAATATACAGACAGGATCAGACTGAGATTTCACAGTTGGAGTTAGTGTATCCTTCTTCCCTTGACAGGCACTATGAATATTTATTGTACCAGGAAACTTCTGTTCCATGCTCGTTGCAAATAAAAGAAATCCCTGAAGTTTATATCACTTCCTGGTTAAACAGATTACAGGTTGAGCGCCTGGAGTATAAAACAGAAAGGATTCTTAATTTGCAAATACAATGCAAGAATAACTGGGAAGAAGTATTGTATATTACGTTGGCGCGTTATTTCGGAGGGAGTATAAATGGAGATATATTTGAAAGGCTGGCCCGTAGTTTGCCTTTGACTATTTTGCTGAAACACCGGGATTCCTTATTTTGCATGGAAGCGTTATTGTTCGGACAGGCAGGTTTCCTGGAAGATGATAAAGAAGATATGTATTACCTGAAATTAAAGAGGGAATATGATTTTTTCCGGAGAAAATATAAGCTAAAGCCACTCAGAAAAGGTAACTGGAAATTTCACCGGTTAAGACCTTTTAATTTTCCTGAATTAAAGATTGCTCAGTTTGCAGCGATCTATAAATGTACCGGAAATCTTTTTTCCTGTATCCGTTATTTCGGGAAGATAGAGGAGATTTCTTCTTTGTTTAAAAAAGATCCTTCTTCTTATTGGGAGGAGCATTATAATTTTAAACAACACTCTCCGGCCAGGAGAAAAGTATTGGGTGAAAAAATGATCCGGAGTTTAGTAATAAATGTCATTGTTCCTATCCTGTTTACTTACGGAAGAAGGAAAGATGATGAAGAAATAAAAGAAAAAGCCATGTTTCTTCTGGAAAATACGGACCCGGAAGAAAATAACATTATAAAAATGTGGCAGGAATGTGGTTTACGTATCAGAAATGCGGCAGATACGCAGGCTCTTATCCACCTGAAACGGTTTTATTGTGAACAGAAAAAATGTCTTTACTGTGGAATAGGCCAACAATTACTTGCCGGAAAAACAGTTCCTAAGATGATAAAATAAATCATTATTTATTGTCCGAGAATAATTAATTTTTTAGCTTCTGTTGTTTCTTCAGATCCGTTTGAAGATATCGTTGCCCGGAAAACATAAATTCCGGGAGGGAGCCGCTGGCCGTTTAAATTACATAACTCCCATCTGACAGGAACTGCTTCGAATGTGGAGGAATGTTCGTTTTGGGTATGGCTCCATACTATTTGTCCGCTAAGACTATACACATCTATTCTGACACTCATATAGTTATCCGGTCTGTCATGCGTAAGATAGAAATTCGTAACCTCTCTGGCCGGATTCGGAATTGCGGATAAGCGGAATAGTCTGGGAGCCAGCCCTTCCTTTACGGTAAATTCAAAAGCGATATTTGAAGAATTATTCATAATATCCCATACCCTGAAAGTAAGATTATGTTTTCCCGAAGATAAAGTTGGCAGAGGAAACCGGAAAGTTCCTTTTCCCGGATTTCCTATTCCAGATTCAAAATATTCATTTATCACATATACGTTATAGGGAGAATTATCTATGAGCACAGTGGCGTCATGACCGATTCCATTTCCGGAAATATTAATTCCGGTTTCATCCTCCACCTCTGCGAAAAATACAGGAGTATCATTTACGAAATCACCGTCCCGGAACTCCGGATGATTGAGATAAGCCTCATGAATAACCGGAGGATTTTTATCATTCATGCCTGCTTCATCTGTTCCTCCGACAATAAAGTTATCGAAATATCCCTGTGCTTCTTTCTTATTTATCGTATCGGAAGCATAAATATTTATTCTTCCCTGTTTATAAGAATAACTGATATCTTTAGGCACTACAAAATTGAAAGAGAATGCTCCCTGGGAAACGGAATCCTTGCCTGTAAAAAGTAAACTTTTGCGATCATAGATCTTTTTTTGTGCTGATACTTCAAAAAGTACTTCTTCAGCATCGTATATGTTGAGGTGAGCTATTCCATTGAAAGATTCGGATCTGCTTCCGTCCGGATTCATGATTCTTCCTGTCAGGGAAATAGTAGAACCCGCACTGAAAATTTCCTCCTCTTCAGAAGCTTCTTTCCCATTAACAGTGATTATTTCTGCCTTATATTCCGGATAAGCAAGTGTTAATGCCGGATCTCCTATCAGTATAAAGCTTAATTTATTACTGTCATGTTGTAAGTTTTGTGCTCTTTTTGCAAGACGCATGATGTCTCCTAAACGAAGTCTGGTTCCATCTTCTTTTTTAGAAAAAATATAATTACAAAACTCCTTGTTTATATTAAAATTATTCGTGCCAAACACAACTCTTGTGGTGGAAAATAAAGCAATTCCTCCTCCATTTGGATTTAAAAGCACATATTCCCCGGCAGAAGTCTTAATGTCATCAAAGCGGGTAAAATCACAGGTGGCTGTCACAAACAAAGGCAGTTTGGTAACCGGTAATGTCTGGGCATCATTCGCCGTATAGATTTGTTCTTCTGCCCAACTGGTGGTAGAGCCATGCCCTGTGTAGTTTACCATCAATACCCCCGACTTTAAAAGGTTGTGTAACTTCTTTGTTGCATCCGGAT
>JAJQEC010000055.1 GCA_021201815.1 Candidatus Azobacteroides sp.
AAACGTACGAGGGGAGTACCTTTCCCTCCGGGAAAGGGGAGGGGTTTGGTGATAACAATATCTTTCCTGACCTCGCCAAAAGGGAGGGGTTTGGTGATAACAATCCACTTTATTTCACCAAAAATAGCCAAAGTTTAACTATCCTTCCCCTTATCCTACTAGTCTTCCGGCTTTCCCAACTCTTCCCGTTATACGATAAACTCCCGGCATTTAACGAAATGAAACAATTACCATCAATATTGATTGATATCCCACTCCGCATAGTGGTACTATCTGGTGGCTTTTAAATTAACGGATAAAATAATCACTACATCCATGTTATCATTTCACCTGCATGAAGTTGTCTTTTATCAAGGGTGAAGTGATATAAATGAAAGGCTAACATAACCGTTCCACTGGAGTGGTACGACCATACCACTCTAGTGATACGATCGTACCACTCCAGTGGTATGATCATACCACTGGAGTGGAATGATTATATTTTCTATAATGGATAAGAACTTAGCGGAAGATAAATAAAAACTTATTATTTTTGAAAAAATAATAAATTGGTTCCAATACAAATATACAACATAATTTTTCTTTTTCCTAACTAAAATCTACGCTTATGGCAAAATATGATATTTATGAAAGTCCCCAGCCTCCGGACAAGGGAGCAAAAAATAAACACCACGTACGACTAGTACCTATCGGAAATGTTTCGACCAGGAAATTGGCAGAAAGAATTCAACGTAGTTGTAGCCTTACCGTTGCGGATGTAGAAGGGGTTTTGATCGCATTAAGCAGGGAAATGACCGCATTACTGGCAGATGGAGAACGTATCCACATAGATGGCCTGGGCTATTTCCAGATGACATTATCCTGCGATATCCCGGAAGAGGAAAAGAAAATCAGGAGTGAATATGTTCATTTCAAATCCGTATCCTTTCGTCCGGAAAGTTCTTTGAAAAAGGCATTGTCTTCCACGCTTTTTACCCGTACACAACGAAAAAAGCATTCCGGCACTTTTTCTTTGGAAGATATAAGGGAAAAATTGATTGCCCATTTTGAAAAAAAGGATTACATGACAAGGGCGGAATTTGAAAGACTATCCGGATTCCGGCATACTACTGCATACCGGCGGTTAAAAAAACTGGTGGAAGAGGGAATCCTTATAAAAAGAGGACCTTTGCATTTTCCTATTTATGAATTGGCTAATAAATGAAGGGTAGGAAATAAATTTATTTCTGCAGGCACCGTGTGCTGAGGCAGCATAGCTAATTATCTGACGCCACTTCATGGCTTGTAAGTGAGATAGCTATACGCATAATAGTATATTCTCTTATTATCACATTGGTATATTAGAAAATCTCCTTTTATAAAATCCATTTCCGGCTTGTTCCCCTTCATAGCCCCGGAGGGGCGACATATTACTAGCCGTGAGGCCTCAGCACACGGCACGTAATGAAAAGATTAAAGGTCATCCCATAACTTTAACTGAACCGGTCCTTTTGGTTTTTCTTCCGGTTTCTTTGCATCTCCGAACACGGTTTTTCCACCGTATTGATAAGAGGTATCCCATTCATGTTGCACCCATTTATCAAAATAATTCCCCGGAGTAAAGTTATTCTCCATTTTACGGGAGATACCGGAAAGATTTTTTAATGCGTCGGATTTATCTTTATCGCCCAGTTTTGCCTGATGGATGGCTTTATCCAGTATGTCAATGGTTTCATCATATACATAGGTCGGTACAGGAAATGGTTTTCCGTCTTTTCCGCCATGGGCAAAAGAGAAACGTGCCGGGTCGGAGAAGCGGGATGGGGTACCATGGATCACTTCACTTACCAGTGTCAGGGATTGGATGGTACGGGGTCCTACGCCTTCCAGAAGAAGCAGGGATTCAAATTCGTTTATATTTGTTTCATGGGCTAACGTAAGTGCTGCTCCCAGGCGTTTCAGGTTTACATCTTCTTTTTTTACGTCGTGTCTTCGGGGTAAAATGATGGATACTTCCTTCATTAGTTTATCCGGAAGTTCCCTGGTAAGATCCAGGATTCCTTGTTGAGTAGGAGCAGCCAGTTTGTCCGTCAGGTTAAGAATCATTCCCTGGTTTTTCCCACAGACAGAAGTATGAGGTTCGCGGATAAAAGATTCTAATGAGGAAGAAAGCCAGTGGTACCGGCGCGCCATTCGATTGTCCGGGTTCATCCCCTGCTGAATCACCGCCCATTCTCCTTCATTGGTAACCACAAAGGAATGTAGATATAATTGAAATCCGTCTTGTATGGCCGTATTATCGACTTTTGCCGATAATTTGCTGCTTTTGACCAGTAAATTCCCGTCCAGTCCGGTTTTCCCTGCTACGGAAAGCAGCTCCGCAGGTGTCTGGCGGGAAGATTTTCCTCGTCCTCCGCATACATATATTCCCAGTTCATCCGAACGTTTATTAATGGCTTTTTTTAATGCGTTTATTACGGAAGTGGTAATGCCGGAAGAATGCCAGTCCATTCCCAGCACACATCCTAAGGACTGGAACCAGAACGGGTCACTTAACCGCCGGAGGAAAGCAGATTTTCCGTATTCCATTACAATCGCTTCTACGATGGCTCCTCCCAGCAGGGACATCCTTTGTGCCAGCCAGGGGGGAACTGTTCCGTGATGAAGGGGTAAGTCTGCGTGTCCACGTTTCATAAAGACAAAGATAAGAAAATGTGCTAATGTGTCAATGTGCTAATATGTTAATGTGCCAATATGTTAATGTGTTAATGAGGGAATGGAGGGGGAGGTTTATTTGAGGAAATGGAAGGGAAGCGCTGTTTTATTAAAGGGTTAAGTTAAAAAGAAAGTAAAAACAGAGGCATCTTTTTCGGGATGCCTCTGCTTATCATGATACGAACTTATAAATTCAATATATTTATTGGATTAATAATTTGTAGGATTTCGTTTCTTTATCTGTTGTTATTTTTACAATATATGTATCCGGGGATAACATTTCCGTATCGAATGTGTTATTTCCTTCCGTTGTCATTACTTTCTGCCCCAGAATGGTATACACTGCAATTTGCTTTATATCCAGGGTGTTAGCAATAATGGACCGGATATGGGTTGTGGAAGATTCGTTTCGTAAACTGAACGAGCCCTGGTTGCCAAGCAGTTCTGTTATTTCTTCAAATGCCCCGATGTTTATCCTTCCGTTTCCGAGGCGCAGGGCTTTCTTTCCTGAATATTTATCCGTCGGATACCAGGCATCGAAGAAACTTTCCGCATTGCTTCCGTTGAAAGAGGTATATGGGGGAGGAGTGAGGGCGTATTCATTGTCCCATCCCTGGAATTCATCCCCTAATGCCTGTATGTATAATTCATTGCTGCCGGCATCCATTAAGGGACTGTCATCCTGCAATGTGAAAGAACCGACCGGTTGGCTGAGGTTCCAGTTGCCCGGCGCATTTATAAATTTCGGGTCAAAACCGGAAATGGTACCATTGATACCTCCGGTACTGCTTAAGTCCATATCCTGCACATAGCTGTAATGATAGCTTGTCTGACTGTCTGCTGCGTCTTCCACATTATTGACAAATATTTCCCAGTTCGGTGCTCCTGTAGAGGAAATATTATTCCAGACAACAGAGTTGTTAAGGACAGGAAAGCTATTATACGAATTATATATACCTGCTCCATATCTGCCACCGGAATTTCCGACAATGGTTACGTTGGTCAGTATCGGAGCAGCATTTTCATTTTGCATTCCGCCTCCTATGCCTGTACCGGTTGGTCCTACATTTCCATGAATCAGCGCATTGGTAAAGGATGGTTGTGAAATTACTGTTCCGGACCTGCCTATGACGGTAGAAATTCCGGCACCTACTCCGGCCTGGTTATCAGCAAATATGACATTTTTGAATTTCGGATGGTCATTTACATACAATCCTCCTCCCTGGCCGGCAAAGTTTTTGAAGAAATACAGGTTTTCTCCCCGCAGGTTCGGAGAGTCCACACAGTACATACCTCCTCCATTGAGAGGCGCACCGTTTTTACGGATTTCCAGGTTACTGAACCTTGCATACGTATTGATGGCATATATTCCTCCACCATTTATACTGCCTATTCCTGCTCCGTTCACCGTAATCATAATATTATCCGGAAGTGTCCTGTAATAGTTTCCTCCGAAAATGGTAAAGCCGTCAAGCATAGGTATTTCAGGACCGTTGTTTGCTGAGATTACCACATGGTATGCATTTTCCACACAGGTGTATCCGTTCGGATTCAGTGGTTCATCATCGCCGTTAAAGTCTCCGCTGAGGATAGTTCTGTTTTCAATCCAGTCACGCTGTTCCAGGCTGCTTTCATTTCCGGCGAATCCTCCGTATACCTTTACCCCGGATTTCATCACAAAGGCATTGTGCTGATCTTTCGGATCGCTGTTTACTCCTGTAGGTATCCCTTCTGTCCAACCATCGGCAGAGTGGGTAGGCAGGTAAGTTCCGGCGGCTACCCAGACTTCATCACATGCCGCGGAAGCATTGATCATTTCCTGGATATCATCCGACGCGTTCGTCCAGGAAGAGCCGTCTTTCGAACCGCTTCCTTCCTGCGTTACGTAACGGATCGTATAAGGCCCGTCACATCCTTCTGTAGTCGCATAGGCTTCAAATGCCCCTATGTTTACTCTTTCACCGGTAAGACGGGGAACTTCTTTGCCGGGATAGAAGGTGTATGGTTCCGGTGTGAGGGTATATTCCTTATCCCAACCCAGGAACCTGTCGCCGCGGGCTGCCTGGTACGTTTCATTACTTCCTGCATTGATACAGGGACTTTCCGGTTCCAGTTCGAAAAACGAATAATAAGAATCTTTGAACATCGGGTCGAATCCGGGTTGTGTGGCATCTAATCCTCCGGTGTCTGATAAGTCCCAATCCTGTATTAAGCAATGGTCAAATGTCCACAAACTATCCCACCAGTATAAATTTACAATGCTGGGAATCCAGTTCCAGGTATAGGAAGTATTTTCCCAGAGAATGGTGTTGTTTAGGGTTATATGTCCACCGAATCCGAATATCCCGGGTGCATACCCCTGCTGATTGTATGTAATGGTGCAATTGGTCAGGGTTGGAGTTGCATGATTAATAAACATTCCGGAGCCGTAAGACTGGTAAGTAAAGCCACGGTTCAGATATATCAATGCATTCGTAAAAGAGGATGATCCTCCGGCAATAAGGATACCAGCTCCATTATTCGCATTGTTTTCATACAGGATAATATTTTTAAATTCCGGGCTTTGTTCTATGTACATACCGCCTCCGTTCTCTGAATAATTTTTGAAGAAATATATGTTTTCTCCATACAGCCCATCGGAATTGATCGTATAGATACCTCCTCCCTGATTGGGGGCACAATTTCCTCTTATCTCAAGATTTTTGAGTGTCAGTACAGAATTGTCCACATAGATACCACCTCCGTTCCGGCTATAAACTAATGACCCGTTTACCGGAATCGAGAAATCGGAACCATTATAAAAATAACTTCCGCCTGTAATAATAAATCCATCAAGCACTGCTTCATTTCCGGCGTTAGTTGCAATCACTACATGGAATGCATTTTCCGCGCAGCTCCAACTGGTCGGGTCATCCCTTATGTCATCCTGCAGGAAGTCTCCGCTGAGGATCGTCTTGTTTTTTACCCAATGGCGCTCTTCCCGGTCGGTTTCTTTTCCGGTAAATCCACCATATACTTTCACTCCTGTTTTGAGGACGAAGGCGTTGTTCTGGTCTGCCGGGTTGGCATTTACCCCTGTCGGGTTCTCTTCTGTCTATCCGTCTGCACTGTGGGTAGGAATGTACGTTCCGGCAGCTACCCAGACTTCATCACATATATCGGAAATATTAATCATCTCCTGCAGGTCGTCGGAAGCATTTTCCCAGGAAGAACCGTCTTTAGAACCTTTTCCTTCCTTTGTTACGTAACGGATGATTCCGGGTTCGGTACATGGCTCCGGCTTCGGATCCGGTTCTAGTAATATTTCTTCAAATGCTCCGATATTAATTCCTTCGCCTCCAAGACGCGGCAGTATTTTTCCGGAATATTCATCCTTTGGATACCAGCTTTCGCCTCCACAGCCTCCACAACCTCCGAAGAAATCAGCGGAAGCATCCATAAAAGGAGGAGGAGTAACGGTAAATTCATTGTCCCAATCCTGGAATTCACTTCCACATGCATCTATGTAAAGCTGTTGATTGCCGGTATCTATACAAGGGCTACCTTCTTTTAAGGTAAAAGAACCCAGTCCGTCGTAATGACTATATCCCGGAGGGTTGATAAACATCGGGTCAAAATCCGGCGACGTGGCATCCAGGCCTCCGGTTGCCGTTAAATCAGCACCTTGTAATAATGTATTATAATATTTATCTTCTCCCCCCAGGTTTTCTACATTGAATACTCGGACGTTTGTCCATGCCCATGCTGTTCCTTCTGCTGCTTTATTATTCCAGATAATAGAATTATTAAATACCGGATAAGAACTCCCGGAGCTATATACACCTGCAGCCCGAAGCCCACCGAAATTTCCGACAATCGTAGCATTGGTAAATACCGGGGATGCATTTTGATTGTGTACGCCTGCTCCCTGTCCATTATGCGGGGAGCCATAATTGCTGTGAATAACAATATTGATATAGTTCGGTTCGGTTATTTCCGTAGCGGTACCTACATTGGAAATGGCTGCACCCACTCCTGATTCATTCTCCGAAAGGATAATATTTTTAAATTTCGGACTGTTTCTTACATACATTCCTCCTCCCTGAGCTGCAAAATTTTTGAAGAAATACAGGTTGTATCCTCTTAAGTCAGGGGATTCCAGGCAAAAAATTCCTCCTCCGTCATAAGCACCGTTTCTGCGGATTTCCAGGTTTTGCAGTGTGGCTTTTGAATTATAGGCATAAATTCCTCCTCCCTGTTTATTGCCAACGGATGGAAATCCGTTTACAGAAATACTAAAAGATGACCCGACTCCATCCGCACGGTTTCCTCCACAAATGGTAAATCCATCCAGAAGGGTTCCGGCTCCGGTATTTATGGTGATTACCACATGATATGCGTTCTCGCTGGAATTTGCATGCGACGCATCATTTCCATAATCATTTCTTTCAAAATCACCACTTAAGGTAGTGCGGTATTTTATCCAGTTGCGTTGACTTATGTCGGTTTCATCCCCGGCAAACCCTCCGTATATCTTCACGCCGGTTTTGAGTACAAAGGCATTGTTCTGGTCGTTGGGATTGTTGTTTAAACCGGTAGGCTCACTTTCCGTCCAGCCATTTGCATTGTGCCGGGGCAAGTAGGTTCCCTGTGCTACCCATACTTCATCGTCTACCATAGAAAGGTTGATCATTGCCTGCGGATCATCCGAAGCATTGGCCCAGGAAGAGCCGTCTTTCAAGCCACTTCCTGTTTCAGTTACATACCGGGTGATGGCACTGGTTGTACCATACCCGAATAAAAATAAAAAGACGGCAAATAAAATGTGTTTTGCCGTCTTTTTCCTGTCATTCTCGTTCATAGGATACTTTTTTATGTAAATAATATGGAAAATAATTTTAGAAAATAATAACACAAATTTATTAATTTAATTTTATATATTATAAAATTGTTGTATTTTATTTGTTACGATTTATTTAACTATCTTCTTTTTCTAAGTTATATTTTGCTTTTTAAATATTTTAAAAAGCAGGATAAATGCAGAAATGACTTTTTATTTATAAAAAGGCTTTATAACAGATGTTTAAATCTCAAAAATAGGGGATAGAAAAGAAATACTAAAAAATAAAGAGTTCTTATTTCAGCGTGCGGCTTGTTTTTACATTTCCTTATTTTGAAGCTATGGAGGTTTTTAGTCAGACATTAAATGCATTTAATAAAATATGTAAATAAATATAAATAGATGGCCTATATGAATATGTAAAAATAAGTGAGAAGAAAGGATCTATTCTACCTATAAGGATACCCAACACTGTCTACTTAAGTAGGGAATCCTAAGTGCTTTATTAAAGGATAATAAAATGACGAGTGATGATAAAGCCTTATAGATACCCTTTCTAATCCTATTACCCGCAACGTTAGCTGGCGTGTATCCCCATTGTATTCAACCCGGCTTCGGGGTTGGGCCATTCGGTGGACTTTCCCTTCCCCCGGTTTCACCGGGGGTTATGCTCCTTAATCCCTTGCGGGATTTTCCCCGGGGCTGCTTAAAAGAGAGTATACATGGAAAATATCGAGCCAGAAACCCGGTCGGAGAAAATTGGCCCTTTTGATAGGGATAGGGGTATCTCATACATCCGCTCCATAGTAGAAGCAGAATTACCCTGCTGCCAGCAAAACCCGCAGGGTTAACTATCCATAACCCCCGGTGAAGCGTAGCGGCCGGGGAAGGGGCCAACCCATCCTACCCATGCAACCCCGAAGAGGGTTGAATGATAAAAAGGTCGCCTCATCTCCATTTTTATCTTTCCCGGAAAGGGATATATTATCAGGGATGTTTCTTACGTTGATAAAATCAGGATTCCACCTTGTAAAGCACAGGCCCGAAACAATCTCTCATCGAATGAAAAGGTGAAAAGGCAGTCTGATATCCACTTATCCACTATAAAACAAAATAATAAACACTTTTCGTCAATGGTAGCGTGTCTTCTTTTTATCTGGTCCATTTTCCGCAACTGATTTTTCTTCGACTCCAGAGTAGGCACAGTTTCTTAGGCATTGGTCAATATGTCAATAGAATAATAAGAGGACGTGGGAGCGTACCACTATCTGTATAGCTATCACACCGACAAGCCACGGAGTGGCGCCATATTATTAGCCGTGAGGCCTCAGCCCACAGTGCTCAAATTAGCTTCGCTGAACGTTGTTTGACGGTATTGCTCTGCCTTTCTCCTATTATCCATGTGTTCAGTCCGGTTATTCTTTTGATATGAGTTATAATTTATTAGAAGATAAAATAAACAAATCGTTGCTTTTCCGTGTTTTATGAGCAGATATTAAATAATTAAAACAAAGATTCTTATTATGTTGAAAATAGAAATAAATGATACTGATCATATATTAGGTAGCAAAGATGCGCCGGTCGAATTACTGGAATATGCGGATTATGAATGTCCGTATTGTGGCCAAGCATATAAAGTGATAAAAGAAATACAGAAAGAGATGGGCGACAAGCTTCGCTTTGTATTCCGGAATTTTCCCTTGCAGGAGTTACACCCTTTTGCCGTACATGCGGCCATCGCAGCCGAGGCAGCAACGGCACAGGATAAATTCTGGGAAATGCATGATATGCTTTTTGAGAATCAACGCAGACTCGAAGATGAATATCTGATAACGTATGCCCGGGAAGTCGGAATGGATACAAACCGCTTTGAAGAGGATTTTATGAAAGATGAATTTTTCCAGAAAGTAAAAGCAGATTTTGAATCCGGTGTCAACTGTGGCGTAGAAGGAACGCCGGCATTCTTCGTAAATGGGAAAAGATATGATGGAAACTGGAAAAGCCCGGAATTCAAATCTTATTTAAAATCCCTGGTAAAGTAATCCGGTATTTATCAATGAAGACATTCCTTTTATTCCCGGTTCTTTTATTTCTGGGATTTAGTTGCGGACCTTCCGGAAAGGAAGCGACCGCTTTACCGGAACAACCCATACGGCCTGATTCCGTAGAGGTGGTACATACTCCGGATAATAAAACATATTCTGACACTATTCTGTTACGGATCAATCCCTCGGATGGAAAAGCAGATACGACTGTTTACAAAAAACAGGATCAGACATTGTATTTTTCATTTGATTCGGAAGGATACCATACAATTACGGCAGCAGTATCTTCTCAGGATGCTGCAGCGAATATTCGTTTTAATCAGATCTTTCTTCCGGACGGAACAACGGATGGTCCTTTTGGTCGTCAATTGAATTATGAACTTCCTAAAGAAGGACGATATAAGATTTCTGTTCATGAAAATATTATGGCCGGAGATCCCTGGAACGGTTACTTTACACTCAAGGTAGAATTAAAGTAAGTAAATGATAAAAAGTAAAAAGTAAAAGGTAAAAAATGCGTATTTTACCTTTTACTTTTTACTTTTTTTGTTGTTTTGATAAATAAAAATAGTACCTTCGGTTGTCTTTTTCAGGACATGAAAATCATTATTTAGTATGTATGGGGAATATCCGGAATGATATAGCTAAAACAGGGCTTGTGCTGGAAGGAGGCGCTATGCGTGGCATTTTTACATGTGGTGTGCTCGATTATTTTATGGAGAATAATTTATATTTTCCTTATGTAATAGGAGTATCGGCAGGCGCCTGTAACGGGGCTTCTTATATATCCCGTCAGCCGGGAAGAGCTAAATTCAGCAATATTGATTTGCTGGAGAAATACCGTTATATTAGCTGGAAACACTATCTGCGGAAGAAGAATATTATGGATTTTGATCTTCTCTTTGATGCTTTTCCTCATCGTTTGCTACCTTTTGATTTTGATACTTTTTCATCTTCGGACCAGCGGTTTGAAATGGTGGTAACAAATTGTCTTACCGGAAAGGCGGAATATAAAGAAGAGTATGGAGATCATGAGAAATTACTTACCATCCTCAGAGCTTCCGGCAGCATGCCCTTCTTTTCTCCAGTAGTAGATGTGGAAGGTATCCCGATGCTGGACGGAGGTGTTTGTGATTCTATTCCTGTCAGAAGATGTATGGAGCAGGGATTTGATAAAATGGTCGTAGTACTTACACGAAATAAAGGATACCGGAAAAAAGAACATTCCTTAAAACTACCTTCTTTTTTTATGAAACAATATCCTAATATGCGGGAAGCTATTAATAATAGGAGTAAGCTTTACAATACCCAGTTAGAACTGGTTGACCGGTTGGAAAAAGAGGGAAGGGCGATTGTCATCCGTCCTTTGCTTCCGATGACAATAAAGCGTATAGAAAAAGATATTTCCCTCCTGACTTCTTTTTATCATCATGGAAGAGAATGTGCGGAATTAGTTTTCAAACATTAGTTCTCTGTGTTGGTCAAGATAATATAGGAAGAAGATTGTTTTTTCTATCATTTCTTATTTTTTCAGTTAAACAGGTTTTTGTTTTGTTTTAATTTTTTGATTCTTACCGACATTATTTGTATAAATTATTTCAAATTAGTTTATTAGCTCGAAATTAAAAATAGTGGAGTTAATAAACTATAAGTAAATATTCGGAGAAAATTACTCTCCTGATTGAAAAATTTGCTTAGAAAAAAGGAAATAATTATCCAAGTTGTACGCCTTTAAATCCGAAGTTTCTTTACATTCGGTTCCATCCAAACCTAGTAATATATAATTCCATTTACATAAACAAAAATTTATTATATATTTCTTACTTTATTTCTTATTTCTTTTTATCTTTTTTTCTTTCAAGAGACATATTGTCCCATTATGCACTTATCTGTATCTTCTACTTATTCTAAATTTTATTTTATAAAATTTAATTAAATATATTCTATCGCTTTATAAAATGCTATATTTAACTTATTTATTATCTTTTGATTATGCAAATATTTGCACGGATTAAATCAACATTTTTTTAAAATAATTATAAATAAAAAATGTATATATGTTAAGTTTGTCTTGAATAAATTTTATTAAACCTTTTTAATTTTTTAAATCATGAGAAAATTAACGAATTTATTTTTAATGATGCTTTTTAGCATTGGTGTTGTCACTGCTGTTAACATTCCGGCAGGAACAAAATTGTATTTAACTCCTAATGAAAACTGGAATCAGGCCGATGCCCGTTTTGCCGCTTATTTCTTTGGCGCTACGGACAATGCATGGGTGAGTATGAGTCTGATTGATGAAGAGGCTGATGTGTACTTAGCTGTTGCTCCGGTAGGCACCTGGACAAATGTGATTTTCTGTCGGATGGGATCCTTCGAATCCGATAAACAGCTGGGATACAAAATGGAACCAGACTGACGACCTGGTGTATGATGGAGAAAATAACCATTATACAAGAGCAGAAGGTATCTGGGACGGTGCTGGTGGAACATGGGATGTATATATCGAAGAAGATACGGATCCCGAAGTGTTCATTTCTGCTCCTTCTTATGTATATGAAGATGAAACGATAGCGCTTAGTGCTATTGCCGTAAATGTAACCAGTCCTGTTTATACTTTTTATGTAAC
>JAJQEC010000009.1 GCA_021201815.1 Candidatus Azobacteroides sp.
TAGCAAAACAAATTTGATTATTTACATAGTATCTTCTTCGAGGGGAGAGTGGGTTGGGTTCTTCATCTTTGAGAGCATACAAAGATAAAATACCAGACAACTCTTCCCTTCCTTGAAGGGAGGTACCCTTTTCTACGAAAAGGGGATAGGGTTAACCCACGGCTGAAACCTAATCCCGTCAAACAACGTTCAGCGTAGCTAATTTAAGGCTGATTCCTTTCTAACTGCCCGGTCTCAACATCAGGGACTTTTCCCTTAGGTTGATAACATTGGGTCTAGGGACACCTTACTTCTCTTCCAGCATCTCAAGCAACTGCAACATGCCTGCATTAGAAGCCCTCATGATGTTTGCCTCCCGGAATTTCCCCAGCTGATATTTTTTTACGATATATCTATCTTTAACGATGGTACAAATCCAGACCGTACCTACCGGTTTTTCTTCCGTACCCCCATCCGGTCCGGCAATACCGGTTACCGCAATGGCACAATCTACATTCATTACTTTTTGTACTCCTTTTGCCATCTCTACAGCCACTTGTTCACTTACCGCTCCGAACCGTTCTAACTTATTTTCTGAAACGTGAAGGACATTTGTTTTTATTTCATTAGAATAAGATACAACCGAACCTTTAAAGTATCCGGACGAACCCGGCACGGAAGTGATTAAATGAGAAATATTCCCTCCGGTACAACTCTCTGCGGTAGCTAACGAATACGATAATTGAAGCATCCTTTCTCCTATTATCTTTTCTACAGGAATATCCTGATCCGTTAAAATATTTTCATCCAATAGTTTCCTGAGTTTCTTTTCCTGCGTCTCCATTTCCTTTAACCGGTGTTCTCCCCGAACAAAAAGCCGTAACCTCACAATGCCCGGAGAAGGTAAATACGCTAAACCAAAATCTGCCGGCAACTGATCTTCAAAACCGGTTAAATGAAGAGCCAATGCTGATTCGGTATATCCTTTCACAAGAAAGACTTTCTTCAAATAGCTTTCCGGGTCATATTTGTCCTGCAAGCGAGGTAGAATCTCATGTTCCATTACATATTTCATTTCATACGGGACTCTTGGCATGGATACCAATACTTTTCCGTTTTTCTCAAACCATGTAATCGGAGCGGTCCCTACCCGGTTCTGAATAATTGTCGCGCTTTCCGGAACATATGCCTGTGCACGTGTAAGCTCATTCAATGTGGTAAAATGAGAGATGACCTGCCGGATATTTTGTAATACCGTATCATCAAAGACCAGTTTCGTATGAAAATATTCACACAATGTTTTTTTGGTAATATCATCTTTGGTTGGTCCCAGCCCACCGGTCAATAAGATTACATCTACCCGGCTGAACAGATGATCGATTGTGTTTTTGATTTGGTCCGCATCGTCCCCGATAGATTGCATTTCCTCTACTTCAAATCCGGCAAGCGTCAATTTTCCTGCTATCCACGCCGAATTTGTATCTACGATCTGCCCGATCAGAATTTCATCTCCGATTGTTACAATTCCTGCTTTCATTTTAGTTGACCTGTTATTTCCGGTAAAAGCAAAAATAAAAAAGGAACGCTTTTGAAGATTTTGTTTCCTTATGGCATTCCTTTTCTATTTTTGGTTGTTCTCTTTATTTATTTTTATTTAAAGCTTCCATCCGTTGTAATAATGTAGGATGGGAATAATAAAAGAATACATATAACGGATCCGGATTGAGATTAGATAGCGATTTCACAGATAGTTTTTTCAATCCGCTGATCAACGCGTCCCCTAAACCGAAACTGGCAGCATACGCATCTGCCTGGTATTCATTTTTACGGCTGAAAATGCTGGTAAATATTCCGATAACCAACGAAATAGGTGTAAATAATACGGAAAAAGCAATCAATCCCAGATGAAAAGACGGAATGCTTCCTCCTAACGCTTCTGCAATATCCCGGTTTCCTAACATAAGAGAAAGCAGGAACAGAATAATTCCGGTATAAATAATAGAAATAAACATACTCTGCAAGGTATGTTTTTTCTTATAATGACCGATTTCATGAGCCAGCACTGCCACAATTTCCTCTGTATCCAGATCATTAATTAATGTATCAAATAACACAATCCGTTTCTTTGCACCGAATCCGGTAAAATAAGCATTTGCTTTCGTGGATCTCTTGGATGCATCCATTACATAGATATTGTTAAGAGCAAAGCCCGCTTTTCCGGCAAATTCTTCAATAGCACTTCTTAATTCGCCTTCTTCCAATGGTGTCTGCTTATTAAACAAAGGTACAATCACATTTGAATAGAAAAGTGTCATAAAAAGAGAAAATGCGGTAACTACTCCCCAGGCCCATAACCATGCATATTCACCCAATGTATTGTATAACCATGTAATCAGTGCCAGTAATATACCTCCTATAATTACGGCTATCAGAAGTCCCTTTAACTGGTCCAGCCAGAATGTCTTCTTAGTGGCTTTATTAAAACCGAATTTTTCTTCAATAACAAAGGTGCCATAATATTCGAACGGGAGAGAAATAATCTCATTGATTACATAAATAATCCCGAAAAAAGATAAGGTAAGCAGGATCTCGTTCTGAATATATTGACGCAGAAAATCATCCAGCCAGCCGAAAAGACCGAGTGCCAATACCGTAACCAGCACTACAAATGAAAACAAACTCGAATATAACCCGAAACGGCTGTTGGCTTTCTGGTATTCCTGTTGTTTGGCATAATCTTCCTTATCATAAATCCCTTCCAGTTGTGAAGGAATTTCCGGAGACATACGTTTCCGGTTCCGGTAAGCCAGATACTGGGTCCAAATAAAATCAAGGACAACGATTAAAAGGATAATAATCAAATAAAGTGACATACTATTCGTTTTTATTTGCAAAGATAGAAAATAAATGAGAGAATGTGGCAATATGCCAATGTGACAATGAAGGAAATTAGCGTTGTCAATTTTTAATGTAGAAATAAAATAATATACCGACGCAGTAATTTTTATGCAATTTCAGGAAATTATTATTATGATTATGGAATTTGATAGTAGAACAAAAGGTCTCTTTTACTTTATTAATTGTCATTAGAATAATATTACCCGATTAACACATTAAAAATTGACGAATCAATTTCTTTCATTGGCAGACTGGCACATTATCTTATTGGTAGATTTTATAAAGAAGGGTCATCCCGTCCCTTAAAGGCAGGATTACTTTTTCTACCCTTTTATCACGGGCAATTCTATCATTGAATTCAAGAATACCTTTTGTCTGGGCATCATTTCCGGCCACTTCCTGAATGACCTTTCCATCCCATAATGTATTGTCGGCAAGAATAAAACCACCCGGACGAACTTTCTCATATACAAGTTCAAAATAATCCCAGTATCTCCTTTTATCCCCGTCAATAAAAACAAGGTCGAATTGTTCATTGATATCCGGAAGTATATCAAAGACATCTCCTATATGAAGACGAATTTTGTGGGCATGTTCGCTCTGATTGAAATGCTTCAGGATAAAATCCTCAAGCTCATCATTTATCTCAATTGTATGCAGAATACCATTATCCTCCAGAGCTTCTGCCATAGAAAGAGCAGAATAGCCGGCGTATGTCCCTATTTCGAGAATCCTCTCCGGACGAATCATCCGGCAAAACATTTTTAAAGTCCGGCCCTGCAGATGACCGGACAACATTCTCGGACGAAGAAGATTCACATGGACATCCCGGTTTAACTTTTTCAGTTCTTCCGGTTCTTCATCAATGTGAGATAATATGTAATCTTCTATCTCCTTCATTTTATTTTATTACGTTGCGTAGTCAAAGCTGGGAAGATCGAATTTACCTTTGTTACAAAGGATACGATTAATTTGGTTGATCTCAAGGAAAGTGGTTCCTCCGCCTTCCCCGAAACTACCGGTCAGGTAAGCTACCATATCCGTACAGCTAATGCATTTCTGGTCCAGCAATAAATTCAATGCGGCAAAGAAATATTCCCGGTTAGAAGGCTTTTCTTCCTGATAAAAAGGAATGACCCCATAAGATAAAGCCAGAAAACGGGTTGTCTTTTCCCGGTAGCAAATAGCCAGCACCGGATTTTTACCCCGGTAAGCAGCTAGACAGAGTGCCGTTTTTCCGATATAACTATCGGTAATAATTGCTCTTACCCCTAATTTATTCGCGGACTTAACAGCTTGTTTTGCAAGGAAGGTAGTAATATCCATTGTGTTTTCCGTAAAATGGATACGGATATCATTTTCCGACAATTTGGTTTTTTCTGCTTCTTCCGCAATCTTAGCCATTGTTCTGACAGCTTCTACCGGATATTTTCCATAAGCTGTCTCCCCACTAAGCATCAGCGCATCCGTCCGGTAAAAAATCGCATTTGCAATATCTGTTACTTCCGCACGGGTAGGACGAGGATTAGTAATCATGGAATGAAGCATCTGAGTAGCCACAATAACAGGTTTATGAGCCTGCACACATTTGCGGATTAATACACGCTGAATGCCCGGTATTTTCTCCTGAGCTACTTCAATACCCAGGTCACCCCGGGCAATCATTACACCATAAGCATGTTCCAGAATCTCATCGATCCGGTCTACCCCTTCCTGATTTTCAATCTTGGCAATTATCTTAATATCGCTATTATGCTCGTCCAGGATTTTCTGCACATCCATCACATCTTGTTTGGATCTTACAAAAGAATGGGCAATAAAATCCAGGTCATTTTTAATAGCATATAATATATTCGTTTTATCCCGTTCCGTGATAGAAGGAAGATTAATACGAACTCCCGGCACATTGACAGATTTCCGGCTTTCAAGCACTCCATTGTTTAATACTTCACAAATAAGCTTATTATCTTGTTTTCCGATAACAACCAGCTCAATATTTCCATCATCAATCAACAGATCTGTCCCGACAGAAAGATCATTGACAAAATTTTCGTAGGTGACATAAATACATTCACGGGTAGTTTCCATACCGGGATTTCCCTGCACAAATATCCGGTCACCGGTATTAAGAGGAATAGGTTCTTTTACGATGGTTGTTCTGACCTCCGGTCCTTTTGTATCTATCAGAATAGCTATTTTATTAGAAACAGCCCTTACATTGGTAACGATCTTAGTCAAACCAGCCTCATCCAGGTGAGCTGTATTAAGCCGGACCACATTCATTCCTGCGTCGAAAAGTTCACACAAAAAGTCAACATCGCAACGCTTATCTGAAATGGTTGCTACTATTTTAGTTTGTTTTGCCATACCTAAATTACTATGTCTTTACCTTAATTTATAATTACTATTGAAATCCTGTTCTATTTTGCCTGTTACAATGCCATAAAGTATTCAACCAGATCGAAAAAATCCTCAAAAGCCGCTGCATATTTATCAGTCTTTCCAAAGCCATAGGTTACCCAGACAAAAGGCACACCCGCTTTTTCCGACTCTTTCCTGTCCGAATCCGTATCTCCTATATACATCGGATGCTTAAGCTGATAATTATCTACCAGCAAGCGCATATTTACATTTTTCGGTAAATAATTTTCTCCATGTTCTATATAGGAAGTAATATAAGAATCCGTTTTTGAATAATCAAGAAACAGTTTAATTCCATCTTTTTCACAATTACTCAATATGAATAATTTATATTTTCCGGATAATTTCTCCAGCCCTTCTACCACACCGGGATATAATTTCACACCCCCTTTATAAAGTTGTGCCCGGTATTGATGCAGCACATTTTCATAAAACTTTTCCCTGCTATCTTCCGGTATCTCAGGGATGATCTTTTCCAGTAAAGTTTTCACATCCAACCCCATTACTTTCTGAAGATCGTCCCGGGAAACTGTCCGGTTTATCCCTTCGTCTCCAAATACCACATTCCAGGAATTTGCATACAAGTCCACAGCATCCCATAAGGTGCCGTCCATATCAAATATCAATGCATCCGGAGTCATACTTTTTTATTTATGTTCTTTATTAATTAAAGCTTCTACCGCTAACCGGTACGAATTCATTCCGAATCCGGAAATAGTACCCAGGCAGGCCGATGCAATCATGGAAACATGCCGGTAACTTTCCCTGTTATGCACATTGGAAATATGCACTTCTATAACAGGCGTATTTATGGCACGAATCGCATCTCCCAACGCAACGGAAGTATGGGTATAAGCCCCTGCATTCAGGATGATCCCGGAAAAAGAAAATCCGACTTCATGCAGTTTATCAATTAAGAGGCCTTCCGTATTAGACTGGAAATAATCAAATTCTACATCCGGATAGCTCTTTTTTAATTGTTCATAATAATTATCAAAAGAGAGGTTTCCATATATACCCGGTTCTCTTTTTCCTAATAAATTGAGGTTAGGCCCGTTAATAATCTGAATTTTCATAAGAGTATTTTATTTCTTGCATTAAACCGGAAAATGGTCTGTTTCCTGTTCGAATAAGGAACAAATTAAGATAGACTTATTCTTCATTCCTGATGCACTATCATTTCATTTGTGAACCAACTTCTTTATTCTATTGACAAATTAGAGGGTCCTTCCTTAAATAAAACCAACATCCCTCCTATTCTGTTCAAAAAAACTACTTTTCTTATAGCATAAAGAACATTTTCCCTATTATTTTTCTATTTTTGAAAAACAAAGGCTTATTTTTATCCGGCGGCAAAGGTACAATAAAAATACCAATCCTGTATAGGAAAGACAGATTTTCTACAACTATCAGGAAACAAATTGATTTAAAAGAAAAAATTTAAATATCAAAATGACAGAAAATCTTACAGAAAAGTATAAAATATACCTCAATTTAGAAAAATCACTTTCAAACAACTCAACAGAAGCTTATCTGCAGGATCTTACTAAGTTAGCAGACTTTGCTGTTTCCGAAAATACGACATTAGAAAATATTACCCTTAAGGATCTGCAGCAATTTGTTTCCCAGTTACGGGACCTGGGCATCGGGCCTCGTTCACAGGCACGCATTATATCCGGGATCAAATCTTTTTACCGATTCCTTATATTGGAAAAAATAATAGAAAGGGATCCGACAGAACTTCTGGAAGCGCCTAAAATAGGATTGAAATTACCGGATGTGCTTACGTTAGAAGAAATAGACAGTATCCTGGCTTCTATAGACCAGTCTCTCCCCGAAGGACAACGGAATCATGCCATGCTGGAAGTTCTTTACAGTTGCGGCTTACGAGTTTCAGAGTTAATTACCCTGAAAATAAGTGATATTTATTTTGATGAAGGGTTTATCAGAGTGGAAGGAAAAGGAAGTAAACAACGCCTGGTTCCTATTTCGAACCTGGCTTTAAAAGAAATCAGAAAATATTTGCCGATCAGGAATGAAATAAAAATACAACGGGGATATGAAGATATTCTTTTCCAGACCAAACGAGGAAGAGGACTTTCCAGAATTACGGTTTTTCATATTATTAAAGTACAGGCAGAAATAGCAGGAATAAAAAAAATTATTAGCCCTCATACTTTCCGCCATTCTTTTGCGACGCATTTACTGGAAAGAGGAGCAAACTTACGGGCTATTCAGCAGATGCTCGGGCATGAAAAAATTACTACTACCGAAATATATACCCATATCGGAAAAGAACATTTGCGGGAAACCATTATGAATTCACATCCCAGATATAACAAAATAAAATGATTGGCACATTTTAATGGTAAATTACAGGAACTTTTATTAATGAAAACAAAATGTTTTTATCTTTGCCTAAATTCTTTTTTCAAAAACCGGAAAACAGGTTGTAATATATATAAATAAAAGCCAAAAACGAGGAATAAAGAAATAGGACGCAATTTCCTGCCGATATATGTTTCAAAGGGAACACACCGGTTCAATAGATATAAACAATAAAAGTATGAGAAAAATAGGGTTTATTTTTTTATCATTCATTTGCAGTATGGTTGCTTACGGGCAACTGGAAGCTGTAAAGTTAAATGTAACAAAAGGAAATGAATACGGGATAACTTATACCTTGCCAAAAACATCCCTGAACGTGGATATAAAGGTAACAAAAGTAACCCGTAAGGCCGGCGAATTCTACCAGTATGCTGAAAAATACCTGGGTATTAAAGATATTATAACGAAAGATGAAGAATACTGGACATTAGACAAGGTAGATGTCTGGGAAAAAGGAATTCCCGACAAAGAAAATTCCTTTTTATTACCGTTGAAATCCAGTAATAATCCTTATATCTATCTGACTGCAGAAGGATTATTATGTGCAATCAATACGGAACCGGATCTCACCATACTAGGAGAATCCCGCTTATCAATTGAAGAAAAGGAAAAAGAAAATAAAAGAAATATAAATACGTCTTCAGTGTTAACTGAAGAATTCCTTATGGCCAGTTCTACGGCAAAAATGGCTGATATTGCAGCGAAACAGATCTATCGTATTCGGGAAAGCCGTCTCAACATCCTGACGGGTGAAGCCGATAATATGCCGGGTGACGGTGAATCTTTCAAATTGGTCATCAGCCAGTTGGATGCTCAGGAGAAAGCGCTAACGGAAATGTTTACCGGAACCACTTCCAACGAAGAACAAATCTATACATATACCCTTACTCCGGATAAAGAGTTGAATAATTATATTGTCTGCCGTTTCTCAAAACATCTGGGACTGGTAGATGCAAATGATTTAAGTGGCACTCCTTTATTTTTATCTCTGGTAGATATAACAGATGAGGTAGAAATTTCAAATGCATTGAAGGATAAAAATAAAAAAGGCATTGTATATAATGTACCAGGCGAAGCTGATATTACTATTAGTTTTTCCGGAAAAACCTTGTATAATGCACCTATTTCCATGACTCAATTCGGTACTAATTCCGTATTACCGGCTGCTATATTTGAAAACAAAAAAACTCCGGCTAAAGTTGTATTTTATCCGGACTCGGGTTCCGTAAAGGAACTTATGCAATAGAGAAAATTATTATTAATTTTTAAACTACTTAATTTTTAACAAATGAAAAAATTATCGGTTTTAACAGTAATTATGCTATTAGGGTTTAGCCTGTCATCGCATGCACAACTTGTAAAATTCGGATTAAGAGCAGGATTGAACGTAAATGATTTTTCATTAAGTTCTGACCTTGTCAAGGCAAACAATATGGTCGGATTTCAGGTAGGACCTGTTGTAGATATTAATTTACTGGGATTCGGAGTAGAAGCCGGTGTATTATACAACCAAAAGGGTGCAAAAATAGAAGATGAAGAAACAGGAGAAAAAACAACATTCCGTAACAGTTACTTGGATATTCCTATTAATTTAAAATACAATGTCGGACTGATGGGTGTAGGCTTATATGCTGCCGTAGGTCCATACTTTTCTTTTGCACTGGACGGAAAGAAGTTCGGTGATGCGATAGATGCTGTCGGTGATTTTACGTCCGGAGATATTGACAATTTTGATATTGGTCTGAATTTCGGGATCGGCGCAAAAGTTTCTAAAATCGGTGTGGGTGTACAATATGGATTAGGATTGAAAGAAGCGTATGAAATCCCCAAATCCGATGTTTCGTTAGAGTCTACAAAAGTAAAAAACCGTGGCTTTTCTGTCTTATTGACTTACTATTTCTGATATAGAAAATAATTTTTTATCATACTAGCGACAAAGGTCATAAAGGATGCATCGTTTTTCTTTGTGACCTTTGTTTTTATGCTATAGAAAAATAATTTTTGACCCGTTTTGACATGCAAACAATTCTACCGATAACAAAAGGAATATACCGCTATCTTCTGGTGACAGGACTCTGGTTTATGGCAACAGGAATATCTTATTCATCGGATACGACCATTAAAATAGATGATTTCTCAGATAAATATTATGCCCTCCTGGAAATAGAATCCCGGGATGATTATTATTCCTACGGTACACTGTCCATGTACGAAAAGAGCACCGGGAAAGAGTTATTCCATACTCCTACCCTTATTCCCACCAGCGCTCTGGATGATATAAGATCCAATATCAAAGAACTCCCTTACGGAGAACAAAGCATGATCATATATGAGGATTTTAATTTCGACAACATAAAAGACTTTGCAATCCGGGATGGAAATTATAGTTGCTATTCAGGCCCGTCTTATATTGTTTTCCTTGCAAAAGGAAATAACTTTGTAAAGGATGAAGATTTTACCGGGCTTGCACAGGATTATTGTGGCATGTTCCGGACCGACCTGGAAGCACAACGAATCTATACCATGACAAAAAGCGGATGCTGCTGGCATCAGTACTCCGAATTCAGTGTGGAAAATAATAAACCCCGGCTGGAAAAAGAATTGTCAGTGGATGTCTCCAATCCTTTCTATATCTCCAGGGAAACAATAAAAATACGCAAAGGAGAAGAAATGGAAGAGGAAGAAGTACATTATCTCATACCGGAACATCTGGGAGAAGAGTCCGTATTGTTTACCTTTCTTATTCCCGGTAAAAAAAGAGAAAACGATAAAAGGATGTATCTTCTGTATGAAAATGATCATTTGCAGTACTTTTTCATAAAAGATGCATCAAATGAGATTGAGCTGCATTATCCGGATGCCCTCGCTTACGATAAAGGAGAATATATATGGGAATATGATCCGACACCGGACAAAACAGAAGAGGAAACAGGACTGGGATTTACCCGTCCGGGTGCAGCATACCGGATATATGAAACAGACCGGGAGGTGGGTATACGGGTCAAGGTAAATAATAAAATGTATGATATAAAAGGAGATAAATTTACCCAGCAGGGAACACTCCGAAACCTGACGGAAAAGATCGGGGAATTGAAAAATAAATAACTGAACCAGATAATGAAGCTCTCTTTATTGACATATATCATCGGCATTTTCTTTATTCTTCCCCTCTTTGTTTTTCCTCAGGATGGTCCCTGGTTCGGCTTTGCTGTTCCGGATGAAGAGGAAGGCGCATTCAGTGATTTTAAAATCGGATTTAAAGACAGCCTGGGGAATGTTATGATTCCTCCCACTTTCAGTATATTTACTTCCTCCGGACGGTTTGACGATATTATTGCGGTTACCCGGAAAACAGGAAATAAACTGGACAAATACTATTTATTAAAAGACGGAAGGGTCATCGGACGGGATAGTGTATATCTGTCTGATATGGCAACAGACTGTGAAAGCGAAGGGTTTATCCGCTTTTCCGATCCGGAAACAGGCAGGCATGGTATGTTCAACAGGCATGGAGAAGTGGTCATTCCGGCAGAATATGCCCTTATGCCGGTAAGGAACAGCCTGGTAGTAGCCTTAACAGAACCGGAAAAAGAGTATTGGGATAATCACCATGAAGACGGATGTAATCATTGGAGTTGGAAGGGAACCAGGACAGTCCTGATGGACACAACCGGGAAAATACTGATAGAAGATTTCGACATAGAGGAGGAAGTTTGTCTTTATTCATTAAAAATTACGGAAGAACCATCTGATAAGGAATGGATTATTTCCTACCCGGGCACGAATGGGAAATACTATTCTTTCGTTTCTCCGGAAAAATATTTCCGTCATGTATTCCTTCCTGCCTTTCTGGCTGATCTTTCCCAGCAAACACTCATTGAAAATACCCATGCACATGCTTTTTATTTTACGGCTCCCTATCCTGAGGGTGAATGGCAGACCTTATCTGCCCATGAATTTATAAACCGCCATTATCCGGCAATGAAACCCCGGTTGGAAAAATTAACAGAAGACTCTTCAGCATATTCCGTTTCCTTGCAACGGGTAAACTTTTTTCCTGAAGAATGGATACACAAACATCCGGACTACTTTGATAACTGCGGAGATTTACAGGCTCGTTATCCGGTCATTCAACTCCGGTGTAAATATGGCCAGGAATATAATAGTTATACATTTATCAATACAAAAGAAGGTTTTAAATTACTAAGTATTAATATATAGAGAATTTTCTTTTATTTTATATAGTGGTATAAACAGGCCGGAAGGCTTCCATTTTTTTATTTTCTCTGGCAGTCCTTTCTTTCCTCTCCTGTAGGTATTCTTTCTCACGCTATCATCCACCCACCAGACCACGTATTGGTCACAGCTTCGTAGTCCCGGGTAAACCCGGGATGAGCAGAATTCCCCTGTACCAGCAGGCTGATAGGAGTGCCGCAAGGATGGATTATCCGGCACTCCTACAGAGGGCTGGCCCAGGGGAGGATTTTCGTAGCCCAGGGTTCACACCCGGGGCTACGCAACTGCCACTGCGCAGCAGTGGAGAAGAGATGCTCTTCCGGGTATGGATTTGAAAAAAGGCTATTTTCCTTACCTTGATTATATGGGGCATCCCCTGGCAGAGTATCCATCTAATCCCCAGAAAGTTCATCTATACAAATAATAAGTAAAAAACACAAAAATTAAAACCGGATGCCACTGTCTCTCCGGATTTATAATCCGGAGAGAGTGAATAGCAAATAAAAAACCCTGTATCCGGAATAACATAATGGGTACAGGGGTTGTTACGACTATCTTTCCTGGTTAATTATTATGTGTCTTAAAAGAATTCTTAAAACAATATGCCTGTACCACATTCACAATGTAATCCCCCATCTTTTCACATTCGGTAATGAAATCCATATAAAAGACACCTTCCTGATAATCATATTTCTGAGCATTTACATTTTCTATATTCTGTTCTTTTAATTGGTCTCTTAACGCATTTATTTCATTTTCCAGATTGAAGGTCTGATTAGCATCCGCTTCTGTCGGTTCATTCAGTTTAAGAACTTCAATCATGCGATCGAGTGCTTTGTGGATATAAGAAATCATATGTTCAATATTTTCATTCAGTTCTTCAGGAAAAACGGCCTTGCCTTCATTTCTGCGTTTGATGGTCCGTGCCATATTATAAAGAGAATCGGCCACACTTTCTATTTCCGTAACAGCCCTTAAAATATTGCGGATGACTTCTTTACTATCATTACTCAGGCGACCTTCCGAAACTTTATTCAGATAATTGGCAATCTCTATTTCCATCCGGTCAGAGATATTCTCATACTTTTCAATCCGGCCATAAAGTTTTAGAAAATCACCATTATCCTTCATTTTATTCAGGTCCTCTACCATGATAAGCATTCGCTTCATGCGCTCTGCATAAATCACGACTTCGCTTTTTGCCTGAAGAATAGATAGTTCAGCCGTTGAAAGCATTCCGGAAGAAATAAACTTAAGCTGGAATTCTTCGTCGCTTGTTTTTTGTTTAATCAGCTTCGTACAAATCTTCACATACACATTTACAAACCAGATCATGATTAATACATTTATTATATTAAACATGGTATGAAATAAAGAAAGTCCGAATGAAGTAGCCTGTTGCATGGAAGCAAGCTGAGACCTTAGGGCAATCAATGAAGGATCGGTTAAAGTTTCTCTTCCCGAAATAAGAGAAATAGTCTCCGGATCAAGACCTGAAAGGAATGTATAAATAGCATTCGGGTCTCCGGGTCCGTAATGAATTATAATCCATGATACCATATTTATAAAAGGATAAAAGAGTATGGTCATCCATAATACCCCGAACACATTAAACATCATGTGTGCTAATGCTGCACGACGTGCCGAATAGTTGGCCGAAAGCGCCGCAAGATTCGCCGTAACCGTCGTACCGATATTTTCTCCTAATACCATTGCCGCAGCAATCTCAAACGAAATCCACCCCTGGCTGCACATAATCAATGTAATTGCAACCGTAGCACTGGAAGACTGAACGATAATCGTTAAAATACTGCCGACTAATAAAAATAGTAACATGGAAGCATATCCCATGTCGGTATATTTCTGTAAGAATGCCAGAATCTGAGGATTGCTCTGAATATCCGGCACGGAGTTTTTCAGGAAATCAAGCCCCATAAATAAGAATGCAAAACCAATGATAAATTCTCCCCAATATTTATTTTTTCCTTTCGAAGAAAATAAAAAGGGCAATGCAACCCCTATTAAAGGCAATGCAAAGTCACTGATATTTACACTAAAACCAAAAATAGAAATCACCCAAGCCGTAACGGTAGTACCGACATTGGCACCCATAATTACACTGATAGACTGAGCTAAAGAAAGTAATCCGGCGTTTACAAAACTGACAACCATGACAGTGGTAGCAGAAGAAGATTGGACTAAGGCAGTGACCATAATTCCGGTAAGAATGCCGGTGAAACGGTTGGTTGTCATTGCAGAAAGGATGTTGCGTAATTTATCTCCTGCAATTTTCTGTAGTCCCTCACTCATCACTTTCATTCCATAAAGGAACAAGCCGAGTGAACCGATCAGTTTCAAGAAATCAAAAAAGGAATAATCCATGTGTTGATGAATAAAAATTTGCGTGGCGAAAATAAGTTATTTATTTGATTTTATTTACAATAATTATGACATTTTTATTACGAAAGAAGTTTAATATTTTAAATATCAGTCGAATAGTTAATCATCACTCTGTCATCCACTTACTTTTTAACACATTTATTAAAAAATAACACTCATATCAACTGTTTGTATCCATGACACCATTTAAAAAAGAAAACAAAATGGAAGTTTAATTTAACCGGAAGGCAAAAAATAATTTTTTATAAAAACTTTATTTGTTCACTATTTTTCAGTGCATTGATAGAGGAGGAATCAGATTTTTTTTACTATCTTTGTTTGCTTTAAATGAAAATAGAATGAAAGATAATAATCTGTTTATTTATAATACATTAACCAGAAAAAAAGAACTTTTTGTACCCATCCATCCGCCTCATGTAGGCATGTATGTTTGTGGCTCTACTGTATATGGTGATGCTCATTTAGGGCATGCAAGGCCTGCCATCACCTTTGATACATTATTTCGGTATCTGAAATATTGTGGTTATAAAGTCAGGTATGTACGCAATATTACTGATGTGGGGCATCTGGAAAATGATGCTGACCAAGGAGAAGATAAAATTGCAAAAAAAGCACGGCTGGAAAAGCTGGAGCCAATGGAAGTTGTTCAATATTACCTGAACCGTTACCATCAGGCCATGGAAGCTTTAAATGTCCTTCCTCCCAGTATCGAACCACATGCGTCCGGACATATTATTGAACAGATTGAATTTATCAAAGCTATTCAGAAACATGGTTTTGCGTATGAAAGTGAAGGATCTGTCTATTTTGATGTGGAAAAATATAATCAATCTCATAAATATGGAATTCTTTCGGGAAGAAATATAGAGGATATGATTAATAATACCCGCCAGTTGGCTGGTCAGGAAGAAAAGAAAAACGGCGTGGATTTTGCTTTGTGGAAGAAAGCTTCTCCGGAACATATCATGAAATGGCCTTCTCCATGGAGTGAAGGTTTTCCGGGATGGCATCTTGAGTGTTCTGCTATGGGGACGAAATACCTGGGAGAAGAATTTGATATTCACGGAGGTGGGATGGATCTTTTATTCCCGCATCATGAATGTGAAATAGCCCAATCCGTAGCTGCATTAGGAAAAGAAACAGTCCGTTATTGGATGCATAATAATATGATCACTATTAACGGTCAGAAGATGGGTAAGTCTTTAGGTAATTTTATTACACTGGAAGAATTATTCACAGGAACTCATCCATTGCTGGGGCAGGCTTATAGTCCTATGACAATCCGTTTTTTTATCTTACAGGCTCATTACAGAAGTACGTTGGATTTCAGCAATGAAGCATTAATTGCATCTGAAAAAGGATTAAGCCGTATATTAGATGCAGCAGCACACCTGAAAAAGATTACTGCAGGAGAAAAAACAACGGTAGCAGGTATTTCCGGCTTAAAGCAAAAGTGTATAGAAGCAATGAATGACGACCTGAATACACCTACTGTTATTGCTCATCTATTTGATGCCGTACGTGCCATTAATTCCGTGTTAGCCGGAAGTGAAAGTATTTCTGCCGAAGACCTTAGTGAACTGAACGATGTTTTTGAGGTGTTCTTAACGGATATTCTGGGAATAAAAGCCGGAAATAATATGACGGGATCCGCACAGGAGAATGAAGCTTATAAGAAAGCGGTAGATTTATTATTATCTATCCGCCAGGAGGCGAAGCAAAAAAAAGACTGGACAACTTCCGATCATATCCGGAATCAGTTAACGGCCTTTGGTTTTGAAATAAAAGACACAAAAGATGGCTTTGCCTGGAAACTGGACTAATTGAATTCTGCTTTTTAAGAATATTATCATAGAATGGAAAAGGGCAAAAGTGAAGAAAAACAGTTGGCATTGGATAAGCGTTATATTCGTATGGCAAAAATATGGGCGGAAAATTCATATTGTACACGGCGTCAGGTAGGGGCTTTACTGGTAAAAGGGAAAATGATTATTTCCGATGGATATAATGGTACACCTGCCGGTTTTGAAAATATCTGCGAAGATAACAACAATTTGACAAAGCCGTATGTATTACATGCCGAAGCAAATGCCATCACAAAAGTAGCCCGTTCCAATAACAGCAGTGAAGGCGCAACTTTATATGTTACTTCTTCACCTTGTATAGAATGTGCCAAACTAATCATCCAATCCGGTATCAAACGGGTCGTTTATTCGGAGAAATACCGCCTGGAAGATGGTGTTTTATTATTAAAAAGAGCAAATATTAAAGTTGATTTTATAGAAGGATAACAGCATTCCTTCCTGAAAGCTTATAAATTATTCGTTTTATAAAGAATGAAAAACAATTCTTCATTACGTATTCTTTTCTTACTGATCGGAATTATTTTTGGTGTCATATTGGGTGCAAACTGGTATCGTCTGCCTGTTGGCAAACTCAAAAATGTATTTCCGGGAGATAAAATAAATTCTATCCTTTACCTTATCGATAAACAATATGTCGATACTGTAGATACGAAAAATCTGGTAGAAACGGCTATTCCGGAAATATTGAAAGGTCTGGATCCTCATTCCGTATATATTCCGGCTGAATATTTCCAGGATGTCAGCAATGAACTGGAAGGGCATTTCAGTGGTATCGGAGTGCAGTTTACCATTCAAAATGATACGATCAATGTCGTAAGTGTAATTGGTGGAGGACCTTCCGAAAAAGTAGGAATCCAGACCGGCGACCGCATTGTGGAAGTAAATGATACTGTCTTCGTCGGAAGCGAAATTACAAACGAAAAAGTAATGCGTAAACTCCGCGGACCTAAAAAGTCAATTGTAAAAGTAGGAATAAAAAGAAATTCCTCCGAAAAACTTTTAACTTTTGAAATAACACGTGATGATATACCGGTAAATAGTGTTGAAGCTGCTTATCCCGTCTCAGAAGGAATCGGTTATATAAGAATCCGACAATTCGGACGCACCACGTATCAGGAATTTATGGAAGCAATTATCCGTCTATCACAAAAAGAAAAATGCAACAAACTGATTATCGACCTAAGGGAAAACAGTGGAGGTTACCTGGAAACTGCCATTGCGATGGTTAACGAATTTTTATCTTCCGGAGAAACAATTGTATATACACAGGGAAAAGCATATAAGAAAGAAGGAGTTTCTGCAGACGGATTCGGTTCGTGCCAGAAAATGCCTGTGATTGTATTAACCGATGAATTCTCGGCTTCTGCCAGTGAGATTTTTGCCGGAGCCATTCAGGATAATGACCGGGGGCTCATTATCGGAAGAAGAACATTCGGAAAAGGATTGGTACAACAGCAGATTGAACTGGCTGACGGTTCGGCAATCCGGTTAACCGTAGCCCGTTACTACACTCCCTCCGGAAGAAGTATTCAAAAACCTTATGAGAATGGTTCCGGGAATTCTTATGAAATGGATATTATCAACCGTTATAAAAACGGAGAATTTGACTCACAGGATAGCATTAAATTAGACCAGTCACTCATATATACCACCCGTTTGGGCAGAACAGTATATGGGGGCGGTGGAATTATGCCGGATATATTTGTACCAAGAGATACCATAGGATATATGTCCTATTTCCATAGTCTGATAAATGAAGGAATTATTTATCAGTTTGCTTTCCAATATACGGACAAACATAGAGAAACTTTCAGCAAAATCAAGGATTACAAAAAGTTATTATCGTATCTGGAAAGAAACCCGTATTTATTTGAAGAACTTATTTCTTTTGCTGAGAAAAAAGGGATTAAAAGACGTCCGGTATTGATAAACACGTCCGAAGCAATTATCAAAAACCAGCTATATGCTTATATAATAAGAAATCAATTCGGAGATGAAGGATTTTATCCGGTATTTTTAAGAAGGGATAAAACTATTGCACGGGCTATTGAAGAAATGAATTCCGGTGAAGACTTTCCTCCAGGAGCCCCTTTCTAATTAAAGAATAAGAACAAAGAGCTAAGGGTAGATGAGGATAGGATATCCGGCATTTAACTCTTAGCTTATTTTTTACCTAAAGCATGAAAGATAAGATAAGAAAAGAAATAGCCTGGCATAAAAAGGAATATACACCGGAAATTAAAAAAAAACTGTCCACACTCATCTTTTCACAACTGGAACTCCTTTCTCAATTTATAAATGCACAAAAAATTCTATTATATCATTCTCTTCCGGATGAAGTATATACACATGATTTTATCGAAAAGTGGAAAGATAAGAAAGAAATATTCCTGCCTATTGTGGAAGGAACGATATTGACATTAGGGAAATATCACTCCCGGGAAAAATGCCGGAATGGATCTTTTGGAATTCTTGAACCTTCTGATAAAGAAGAGATCCGGCTGAGTGATATGGATTTGGTAATTGTGCCGGGAATTGCATTTGATAAAAAAGGCAACAGATTAGGGAGGGGAAAAGGATATTACGACAAATTACTCTGCGCTTGTCCTGTTTTCAAAATCGGGGTTTGCTTTGACTTTCAGGTAAGAGAGGATATTCCTTTCAACAATAATGATATTCCTATGGACATTATTATTACAGAAAACCATCTTTACAAAAGAAAATAAAATCCTTTCCGATAACGATTACCCTACCTCCATTAATTTTATCTTCTTCTCAAAAAATTTAATTAAAAATAAAAAAATAACCAACTTCTTTTAATATATTTTGTTGATTAATATTGACAGTAAAAATTTTATTTTATATTTGTATTACTTCTTTCTGTATAAAAACAGAAGAATGGGTATAATTATAGTTATTACTTGATCGATATGAGCAACAACGTATTTGTAAGAATCTTTCGTTTTTATCGGGATGGTTTTCATAAGCTAACAGTAAAAAAAGCCGTAGGCACGAACATAGTAAGCCAACTTTTTATTATGTTCGTTATTTTAAAACTATTTTTCTTTTCGAATTTTGTAAAATTACTGCTGATGCAGGACAAAAACTTACAAGAACTTACGCTCTATAAAAACAAAACATTTAAAATAGCAAACCTTTAAACTTCCACCTTATGCATACAATTGACACTGCATTAGTCGACTGGTCGAGAGCACAATTTACTCTTACTGCTATGTATCACTGGTTATTTGTTCCTCTTACCCTGGGATTAGGATTAATCATGTCTATCATGGAATCCGTTTATTATAAGACCGGGAATGTATTTTGGAAAAACACCGCAAAGTTTTGGATGAAGTTATTCGGAATCAATTTTGTTATCGGAGTAGCAACGGGATTAATTCTCGAATTTGAATTCGGTACCAACTGGTCTAATTATAGCTGGTTTGTGGGGGATATTTTCGGTGCACCATTAGCCATTGAAGCTATTATTGCTTTTTTTCTTGAAGCAACTTTTATTACTGTTATGTTTTTCGGGTGGAATAAGGTGAGTAAGAAAGCACATCTTACTGCTACCTGGCTTACCTGGATCGGTGCCAGTCTATCAGCCTTATTTATTCTGGTTGCAAATGCATGGATGCAGTATCCCACAGGAATGTACTTCAACCCGGAGAATGTAAGAGGTGAAATGATTAATTTCGGTGAAATATTATTTTCTCCTGTCGCAATAAACAAATTCCTTCATACTTTTCTTTCAGGATGGATGGTTGGAGGCGCCTTTGCCGTAGGTATCGGCAGTTGGTATTTATTGAAAAAACGGGAAGAGAAATTTGCACTTAAAAGCATGCAGGTTGGTGCCATAGTAGGTCTTGCTGCCGCCATATTACTTGCTGTCACAGGAGATCAATCCGGTTATCAGGTAGCACAAAAACAGCCTATGAAATTAGCTGCTATGGAAGGACTTTATGAAGGAGAAAAAGAAGCCGGCCTTGTTGCCATTGGAATTTTAAATCCTAAAAAACAATCCTATAACGATAGTATAGACCCTTTCTTGTTCAATATCCGGATTCCTTATTTGCTTTCCTTCCTTGCTACAAGGGATTATAAATCTTTTGTACCCGGAATTAAAGACCTAATGGAAGGTGGTTACGAAAATTCTGACGGAGAAACCGAGATTTCAGCCACAGAAAAAATAGAAAGAGGTAAAATAGCATTACAGGCACTGGCCGATTATAAACAGGCAACAGCAAATAAAACAGGAACAGAAGCGGACGCAGAAAAATATAAACAGATAGTAGAAGATAATTTCAAATATTTCGGGCATGGTTATATGGATTCCCCGGAACAATTGATCCCTCCGATTGCTATCACATTCTATTCTTTCCGGATAATGGTTATATTCGGAGTATTTTTCATTGGTTTGTTTATGGTTGTATTATTTTATTTATATAAAAAGAAAATGGATAAGCTCCGATGGCTTCACTGGATTTGCCTGTTATCTATTCCACTGGCGTATATTACCTCGTAGGCAGGTTGGCTTGTTGCAGAGGTAGGACGACAACCCTGGGCAATACAGAACATCTTACCTACATTTGCCTCTGTATCAAATCTGGATAAAAGTTCTGTTCAAATCACCTTCTTTTTATTCCTGACTATTTTTACGGTTTTATTAATCGCAGAAATAAAGATTATGGTAAATCTAATTAGGAAAGGTCCGAATATGGACGAAGCATAGGAAAGAATTTATAAAAATCATCTTTCTTTTAACCATTAAAAAATAAAGTCATGAGTTATACATTTTTTCAACAATATTGGTGGTTTCTAATTTCCCTTTTGGGAGGCTTACTGGTTTTTCTTCTTTTCGTTCAGGGAGGACAAACACTATTATCTACAATTGCAAAAAATGAAACAGAAAGAAAAATGCTCATTAATTCCCTGGGAAGAAAATGGGAATATACATTTACTACATTGGTCACTTTCGGAGGTGCGTTCTTTGCCTCTTTCCCTTTATTTTATTCAACCAGTTTCGGAGGTGCTTACTGGGTGTGGATAATAATTCTTGCCTGTTTTGTCTTACAAGCCGTCTCTTATGAATTCCGTACAAAGGCAGGAAATCTTCTAGGACAACGTACGTATGATACATTCTTATTAATAAACGGGTTATTAGGTACTTTACTTCTGGGAACAGCAGTGGCCACATTCTTTACAAGTTCTGAATTTACTATAAATAAAGTAAACCTTACCAATCCGGTCATGCCTGTTGTGTCCACATGGGATAATCCGCTACATGGTCTGGAAGCAGCCTTAAATATCAGAAACCTGTTCCTTGGGTTAGGAGTTTTCTTTCTGGCACGAACACTTGCATCTTTATATTTTATGAACAATATTTGCGATAAAACTATCTTTACCCGTGCCCGGAAACAAGTCTTATTCAATGGTATTCCTTTTCTTTTATTTTTCCTTTCTTTTCTGATATGGACGTTGGTTTCAGACGGATTTGCTGTAAATCCGGGAACCGGAGAAATAGAGATGCAGGCTTATAAATACCTGAATAACTTTCTTGAAATGCCAATCGTATTGATTGTCTTCCTTATTGGTATTGTATTATTATTATTCGGCTTAATACGTTCTCAGTCCAAACATCCTTACACAAAAGGAATTTGGTTTGCCGGAACCGGGACTGTACTAACTGTGGTTTGTTTATTTTTGATTGCCGGATATAATAACACGGCCTATTATCCTTCAGTAACCAATCTGGATAGTTCACTTACAATATACAATAGCTCTTCCAGTGAATTTACATTAAAAGTAATGAGCGTTGTTTCCTTATTTGTACCGATTGTTCTGGCATATATTTATTATGCATGGAGAAGTCTGGATAAGAAAAAAATCGATAAAACGGAAATAGAAGATAAAAGAAATCACGTTTATTAAAAGGTTTCTGTTTATATGTATAATTGAGCTAACTCTTAATAAAATTCCCTGATATAACCCCGGTAATACTAAAATCTGTTACCGGGGTTATGTCCTTTTAATTTACATTTCAACAATCATACATATCAGATATACTTTTAATCTGTTTTTACGTTATTAAATAAAAATAATTCAAACAGGTGCATGAATAAACGGATACTCAGAGTTCTGCTTTTATTGTTCCCACTTAATGTATTTGCAGAAGAAGGGATGTGGCTACTTCCTGAATTAGAAGAAATTTTTCCGGAAATGGAAAAGTCGGGAATTGCCATTCCCTTACAGGAAATCTACCATCCTGACAGCCTGAGCCTCAAAGATGCCCTTGTTATCTTCGGTCCCGGATGCACCGGAGAAGTTATTTCCGATAAAGGATTGGTGTTAACAAACCATCATTGCGGGTATTCTTATATCCATGAATTAAGTACCATAGAAAACAACTTACTTTTAAACGGTTACTGGTCAAACTCCCCGGAAGAAGAAATTCCTGTACCGGGCTTATTTATTACTTTCATTGAGAAAATAGAAGATGTAACGGATTTTGTAAAAAAAGAACTTGAAAACGATACGTTATACCGAGGAGAATATTTCCATGCCTCTTTTTATTTAAGCAGCCTTATCTATAAATATGCCGACGAAGATTTTTTCGAAAATAATCCCTTTATCCATCTGGAAATAAAACCTTTCTATGAAGGAAATAAATATTATCTCTTCCACAAAAAGATTTACTCGGATGTCCGGCTGGTAGGTGCTCCCCCCTCCTCTATCGGAAAATTCGGAGGAGAAGAAGATAACTGGACATGGCCACGATATACAGGAGATTTTGCATTTTTCCGGATTTATACCGATCACCTGGGAAATCCGGCCTCTTATTCTCCGGAAAATATTCCTTTTACACCCCAAAAGTATATCCCGGTTTCTATGGAAGGAATAAGTGAAAATGATTTCTCTTTCATCCTTGGTTTTCCTGGCATTACAGAGCGTTATTCTACTTCCAACGCCGTAAAAGAAATAAAAGATATCAGAAATGAAATTCTTATTAAAATACGGGGTGAAAAATTAAACATCCTGCAACAGGAAATGAATACTGACAGTCTTATTTATTTACAATATGCAAACAAATATAATAACACATCCAACTATTGGAAAAATGCCATTGGCGTAAATCAAAATATTAAAGACCTGAAAGTAATCGAACGAAAAAGGGAGCAGGAAAAGGACTTTAAAGCATGGGCAAATACTGGAAAAAGAAAAAAATATGCGGAAGCATTGGATTCTATCCAATCCATCATCGAACAACGGAAAGAAATCATGCAAAGATATGTCGCTTTATTAGAAGCAATATATTCCGGTATAGAATTCATGGATATCCCTACGGAAACCGAACCTTTAGCAAAAGCTATCAGAGCAAAACAGGAATTAGATATAGAATATCATTTATTTGAATTAAAAAAAGAATTTGATTATTTTTATGACAATAACTATAATCCGGAAGTAGACAAGAAAATTGCAAAAGCAATGTTGCCTTGGTATGCTCAATTGGTGGAAAAACAATACCGGCCATCTGTTTTTAAAATAATAGAAAAAGAATACGGAGGTGATTATAACAAATATATTGACGCATGCTTTGCCAGTTCCATTTTTGTCAATCCTGAAAAATTTAAATCCTTCAGAATGAATCCGGATGCAGAACAATTGAAAAATGACATGCTAATAGAATTCGTCACCTCCATTGACCGGGAATATGATAAAATTATAACAGAATTTTATGGAAATCAATACAATCCTGCATCTTATTATAAAAAGTATCTGGAAGGAATATTAATAAAAAATAAGAATAAGCCGATGTATCCGGATGCGAATTATACCATCAGGCTTACCTATGGAAATATTCTTTCTTATACGGTGGATGATACTGTTAAATATCCGTATTTTACCACATTAGAAGAGCTAATAGAAAGAGATGTTCCCGGCACCCGTGATTTTGCCGTACCGGATAAGTTAAAAGAGCTCTTTATAAAAAAAGACTATGGTGAATACAGAACGCAAACAAATCTTCTGCCTGTTTGTTTTATAACTACAAACGATATAACCGGTGGAAATTCAGGAAGCCCGGTAATGAACGCCAGAGGCGAGCTGATTGGCGTAGCTTTTGACGGAAACTGGGAAGCCCTGAGTGGTGACCTCCTCTTTGAAAGGGAGTTACAACGCTGTATTGTAGTGGATATACGTTACATTTTGTTTATTGTAGATAAATACGCAAACAACAAATATTTAAAAAACGAAATAAAGATGTCGGCAAGATGAAATTTCATTAAATACAATTAAAAAAACGGCATGAAAGGACCAAAAACAACAATTTAAAATACGTTTTTTCGTTTTAAAATCAGAAAATAATTTTATATTTGCAACCGCCATTAAAAAGGCTTTGATGAACAAAATAAAATTTTAATTAATCATTAATCAATAACATTTAAGTAACAATCGTATTTATGGAAACAAAACAAGGAAAAAAATCCACTAAAAAATCACGTGGTATTTCTGCTGGTCTCGTTATTCTGGTATGTGCAATCATAGCCATCTTATTCTTTAATTTCTGGCTTGGCCGTCCGGAAAACTTTGTAAATAATGATCCTTCTAACCACCCGCTTCCCGGAAACTATTGGGGAACCGTTTATAAAGGAGGTTTTAACGTATGTATCGTTATCACATTATTATTAACTGTTATCACATTAAGTATCGAAAGACTATTTGCTCTTGGAAAAGCAAAAGGAACCGGTAACCTGATCAAATTCGTAGCAAATGTAAAAGAAAGACTGGAAGCTAACGATATCGCCGGTGCACAGGAACTTTGCAGCAAGCAAAAAGGTTCTGTTGCCAGTGTAGTAAGTGCCGGTTTAAGAAAATACGCTGAGGTTGAAAAACTGAATGATGGTACTACGAAAGAACAAAAGATTATTGCTATCCAAAAAGAAATCGAAGAAGCAACAGCTCTTGAACTTCCGACAATGGAACAAAACTTACCTGTTGTAGCTTCTATCTCTTCTCTGGGTACATTATTCGGTCTGTTAGGTACAGTACTTGGTATGATCCGTTCATTTGCTGCGTTGGCAAACGAAGGAGCTCCTGACTCCGTAGCGTTAGCAACCGGTATCTCCGAAGCTCTTGTAAATACAGCGTTAGGTATTACAACCGGTGCTGCAGCGATCATTTCTTATGCATACTTCACTGGTAAAATTGATAATATTACTTATGCAATTGATGAAACAGGATTCTCAATTGTTCAGACATATGGTGAAAAGCATAATGATTAATTCCATTTTTATTAAAAAAGAAAGGATAATTATATGCCAAAAGTAAAAGTAAGTAGGAAAAGTACATTCATCGACATGACGGCGATGAGTGATGTTACTGTTCTTTTGCTTACCTTTTTTATGCTAACATCCACTTTTATCAGAAAAGAACCGGTACAGGTAAATACCCCTGGTTCGGTTTCGGAAATTAAAATTCCGGAAACTGATATCCTGCAAATATTAGTAGATCCGCAAGGAAAAATTTTCTTAAGCATGGATAAACAGGTGGATCAAATGGAAGTTTTAAGAAGGATAGGTGAAGACAATAACATTGAATTTACAACTAAAGAACTGTATGATTTCAGTCTTTTACCCACTTTCGGTTCTCCGATTGGTACCATGAAGCAATTTCTGGCCATGGATACTGAAGACCAGGATAAAAACCTGAAAGATTTAGGTATTCCTAATGACAGCACCAACAATCAGTTCAAACAGTGGGTACAAGCCACCAGAGCACTGATGAAGGAATCCGATAGAAATGACGTCTTTAAAATAGCAATAAAGGCGGATGCTACGACTCCTTACCCGATTATCAAAAAGGTAATGGACGATCTGCGGGAACTAAGAGAAAACAGATATAATCTGATTACCAGCCTCAAAGGGGGTGCTTCATCAGAACCTAGTGAAACTCATTAATTTTAAGGAAAGGAAAAAATTATGGCTGAAGTACAACAAGGAGGCGGTGAAAAAGGAAAAGGAAAACAGAAGAAAATATCAACCCGTGTAGACTTTACCCCTATGGTAGATATGAACATGTTGCTGATTACTTTCTTTATGTTCTGTACGACCTTATCCAAACCCCAGACAATGGAAATAGCAATGCCGCCAAAGGATAAAGATATAGAGGATTTGACAGAGAAACCGGAATTAGCGGATGATTTAGCTATAACGCTTATATTAGATGCCAATGATGTGGCCTATTATTATGCAGGCCTACCCAATTATTCGGATCCGAATTCATTGGTAGAAGTAGACTATTCTCCGGATGGAATCAGAAATCTTCTTATGGGGAAAAATACGGCAATCAACAGACAGATTGATGAAATCAAACAAAGTCTGTTAAGAAAGGAAATTACTCAGGAAGAGTATAAAGACAGAGTTTCTCAAATTAAAAAGGAAACTAAAAATACTCCCATGGTAATGATTAAACCAACCGAAGGGGCATCCTACAAAAATCTTATTGATGCGTTGGATGAAATGCAGATTACAAATATCGCCAGATATGCTATTATGGACACGACTTCTATTGAACGCTTTCTTTTGCAGAATAAACTGTCAGGAGGAGAACTTAGTCGGGCTGCTGTAGCAGAAGGGCAATTATAAAGAATGGTCACACTAAAAAATAAAGATTATGGCACAAGATATAAATTTGAATTCGCAGGCCTGGCGTGACCTGATATTTGAAGGAAAGAACAAGAAATACGGAGCGTATTATCTGAGGAAAACTTCAGATAAACGCCATTTTCGCGCTCTTTTAATTGCAATGGGTCTGGTAGCTTTGGTAATCTTGTTACCATTGCTTATCAAAACCGTAACACCGGAACCTGCTGAAGTGGAAATCGAAGTGGGGGTTACAGAAATGTCAGACCTGGAGCAGCTTAAAAAGGAAGATATTCCTGAAGAAAAGGTGATCGAAGAAATAAAAGCTCCACCTCCTCCGGAATTAAAAGCAACCATTCAGTTTGTACCTCCGGAAATAAAAAAACGGGAGGAAATCACAAAGGAAACTGACATTCTCACAAACGAAGAGATTATTCAGAACACGGATGCAATCGGAACAAAAACGATAGAATCCGATTCTAAGGATGGAGAACATATCGATGACCTGGAAAAGATCGTCGTACCGGCTCCGCCGAAAGAAGAAGAAAACAAGATCTTTCAGGCTACCGAAGAACCACCGACATATCCTGGTGGAAATGCGGAACTGATGAAATACCTGAACAGTAATCTTAGATATCCGCCTGCAGCAGCAGAACAAGGTATCCAGGGACGTGTGGTAGTACAGTTCGTTGTAAGTAAAACCGGTGCTATTTCAAACGTCAAGATTATCCAATCACTACATCCGAGTTGTGATAAAGAAGCAGAACGTTTGATTAAAAATATGCCGAAGTGGATTCCCGGAAAACAAAACGGTAATCCGGTGAACGTATATTTTACAGTTCCTATCCGTTTCAAACTTGAAGAAAGATAAATGAGAAGAAATACTAATTCCAACAGGCAGAATCCGGCATTGTACGTTTTTGAATGTGTGATGGCTTTGATTTACCTTCTGGTATCTTATTCTTTGCTGGCAACTGATTTATTTAAAGATGGAATGTTGCCTAAGGATATACGTCTTGGATTAGGTATTTTATTCGGAGTTTACGGAATCTTCAGAATAATAAGAGCGATAAGAAAAGGAATAAAAAAAGAGTAATATTATTCCGGATAAATAACAAAAAGGGTTGTTCGAACAGGACAACCCTTTTTTAATGTCTACTCATTTACTATCTTCCTGATATTAAGCAAGCTGTTTTTATGTTACAATACAGAATAGAGATAAAAACATTTTCTTTTTTAGAGATGAATAAATACTTTATCATTCTTTTAATTATAAACCAAAAAAATATATTTTTTAGTAAAAAACAACATCTTTACATACTATCTTACAAAAATAAACGTTTATTAAATACAGAAGAACGCTATAAATAAAAGACAATTGTCAGGCAAATAATCATGTAAAACCATTTAAACCTTACACAAATTATGATTTATAAACATGATTTCTTCCTCAACATAAAGTATTCTCTTTAAAAGAGACTTTATGAAATAAGTTTGTCAGTACTATTGTTGGCCATAAAAAAGTTATTCTTTATGGCAAATGTTTCCCTCCTATCCTCTTATACTGCAAAAGCAGAATATTTATTTATTAGATTCTGTTCATTTTACACATAAATTTAATACGTCATGTTAACAGATTTGAATTTAAACTCTCCCGAATGGCGCGATTTAATCTTTGAAGGAAAAAATAAAAATTACGGTGCGTACGAACTAAGAAGTTCTTCGGATATACGGCATATATGGTCATTAATACTGGTATCCCTGTTAGTAATTTCTCTGATTTTATCTTCTGTATTCTATAAAAACCCACTGTTGCAGAAACTACTGTAATCGAAGAATATACAAGAACTGTAGTCATCGATGACGGACCATCTGCAAAAAAAATACAGGAAGAAATTATTCAACCGGTTATTAAACAACCCCTTCCTCCTATAAGAGCTACTGATAAGTGGGTGCCTCCGGTGATTACCAAACGGTCCGAATTAACAAAAGAAACTGATATCAAAACAAACGATGAAATATTCTCTTCTAAAGCAGATATCGGAACAAAAACAGTTATTTCTAATGAAAAAAACGGGGTACATGTGGATGATCTTCCGGAAACAGCACTTGTTGTCGTACCTCCCAAACCGGCAGAAACAATTGAAAGATTTGTGGAACAAAAGCCCTCCTTTCCCGGTGGAGAAGCAGAGTTAATGAAATATTTAAACAGCAATCTCAGGTATCCGGTACCGGCCCTGGAAAATGAAATCGAAGGAAGAGTAGTGATCGAATTTGTAGTAAGTAAGACCGGGGAAATATCCCACGTTAAAATACTTCAATCCTTGCATCCGAGCTGTGACAAAGAAGCTGAACGATTAATAAAAAAAATGCCGAAATGGATCCCCGGGAAACAAAACGGAAATCCGGTAAATGTATATTATACCATCCCCATACGTTTCAAACTTGAAAAAAGCAGATAAAAATATAAAAATATAAATCTTTTTTTCCATCCGGTTGTTAATACAAAAAGAAAAAGAGAATTCTTTGAAAGATAAAAAAGAGAAGAGATTTTGCTATAAAATAAAATCTCTTCTTTACTTTTGCCTAAGCAAAGGAACAATAGGGTTTAAGATAAGTTTTCATTAATTTAACACAATTCTGGGTGGGTTTTTTATATCTTTGTATGTCTAAAGAGAAATAGACTACCAAACACTTTATTAAAGTCCTCCGGAGAAAGTTCGAAAGGAAGGAAATTGGAAAAATATATTTCAAATTTTACCCATGACTTTTTAGGAAGGACAAACAGTTTTATTTTAGAAATAATACATGATGAAAAACAAATATAAATTTTTATACTTTTTATTAGGCACATTCCTTTTTATCTCTTGTAATCAAAGACCGAAACAAGAGGCATCTCTCATTGTTCCTATCTATTGCGATGATGATTTCCGTCCTGTGATTTCCAGTGAGATAGATGTATACGAAGCAATGGATACGGCAAGAGGAATATTACCGATCTATGGCAATGAAAAAGATGCTTTCACCATGCTATCAGAAGACAGTGTTCGTCTTATTGTGGTCTCCCGCCCTATCAGTGAGTATGAATCAAAGAAAATACTGGATGAAAGGAAATTAGTAGCAAGAAATGTACTGGTAGGATATGATGCCATCGCTGTAATCGTAAATAAAAACAATACGGATACATTAATTACGACCGGAGAGTTAAAAAAAATATTTACCGGGGAGATTACCGAATGGAATCAACTGAATCCCGAATCACCTCTGGGGAGAATCCAACCGGTTTTTAATAACCCTTCTTCCGGAACTGTAAGATATGCAAAAGATTCTATTTGCCAGGGAGAAGAATTTTCTCCTAATGTAAAAGCGTTGAATAGCAACATGGAAGTGCTGGAATATGTAACCGAAGCCCGGAACGCATTAGGGATAATAGGAATAAGCTGGATCAGTAATGAACGGGATTCCCTGCAATTGAGCTTTTCGGATAAAATATCCGTGATGAATATAAGCAGAGCTGAAAAAGCAATGCCATACAATTCGTTTCAACCTTTTCAGTATTATATTAAAACAGGAGAATATCCTCTTATCAGAGAAATGTATATTGTCCACACAGACCCTTATCTGGGTACAGAAAAGCATTTCGCTGATTTCGTAGCAAGAGAAAAAGGACAGCTTATCATTAAAAACGCCGGCCTTCTACCCGTGCTCCCGACAACAACAAGTAAAAGAATCAGAACCAAAGATAGTTTATAAGAAAAATGAGTATTCAACAAATTAATAAATTAGATACAGAATGATGAGAAATTGTAAGAAAATTGTAATCGCCGGCCTTGCCCTGATTTTCGGAACAACTGCTTTGTTCGCTCAAAATCAGAAAGGTATTGATTACTATCGTGGAAACATGTTGGAAACTGCAAAAATCTATTTTAATTCCCAACTACCTTCATTAGGGGATGCGGATAAGGCAGAAGCTTATTATTATCTAGGTCTGATATACCTGGATCAGAATAATAAAGATTCAGCATCTTATGCTTTCAATAAAAGTGCGGAAATTAATCCGGACTATCCTTTTGCTTATGTAGGACAAGGTGCGCTGGCACTTAAAAATAATAATAAAAAAGAAGCAGAAGACCTTTTTTCAAGAGCAACTAAGATAGATAAAAAAAACAGCAATATTTTAGTTGATATTGCACTGGCATATGGAAAAAGCAACATGTTCAGTGAGGCAGCATCTCAAATTGAGAAAGCCCGTAAAATGGACAAAAACAATCCCCGCATCTATGTAGCAGAAGGAGATCTTACCTTAATGGAAGACCCTACCAAAGCCGGAGAAGCAGCGGCAAAATATGAAAATGCCATCTATTTCGATAGTAACTGGAAAGAAGCATACCTGAAAAGATCAAGGGTATACCGGACCATCAATATTGATGTATCCTTAGATCTCGTTACGAAAGTAATAGAAATGGACCCGGATTATATTCCGGCTTATCTGGAATTGGGAGAAACATATTATGCAAACGGATTATATACAAAATCCGCACAAGCATACAAAAGATACATGGAAGCTCCCGGAGTTCCCGAATCCTATCAGGAAAAATATGCGGCTGCATTATTCGTAGCAAAAGACTTTCAGGGCGTCCTGAATCAGGTAAATGAAACATTAAAGAAAAATCCGCAAAATGTGCACATGCTGCGGTTAAAAATGTTCGCCCAATACGAATTAAAAGATTATTCCGGTGCATTACAGACAGCAAATCAATTCTTCAACATGGTAGGAAATGATGCTGCATGGCAGGATTACAGATATTATGCGTTAATCCTGAAAGAAAACAATCAGCCGGAAGCTTCTCTCAATGCACTAAATAAAGCATTAGAAACAGAAAAGAATCAGCCGGAACTTTATAAGGAATTAGCTATGGCGTATGACTATCAGGAAGACTATAAAAATGCGCTGGCCAATTACCAGAAATACCTGGAAATATCACCCGCTTATTCCTTATCTGACTTATTGACTATAGGAAGGACTTATTATGCTTACGGAAGTGACTTACCGGATAGCGAAGAAGTGGAAAAAAGAGAAGCTTTCCATAAAGCAGACAGCTTATTTACAGAAATTACGGTAAAAGCTCCTCAGCTTTATCAGGGTTACTGGTGGAAAGCACGTACGGTACACAAAAGTCAGGATCCGGAAACCAAACAGGGATTGGCAAAACCTTATTACGAACAAACGCTGGAACAACTTCTGCAGGGAGATAATCCTCCTGCCAGTGTACAAATAGAGGTTTATCAGTATCTGGCTTATTACTATTACCTGAGATATGATGAAGCGGTAAGAGCAAATAACAGATCCGAAATAAATGAAAACAAAGCACTTTCCATTGAAAACTGGGAAAAAGTATTAAGTCTTGACCCGGGCAATGAAGGCGCTATACAAGCATTAAAAGTATTACGGTAATACTATTTTTGAAATAAATAATAACAAAAACCGGATAGCAGATTACTATCCGGTTTTTATATATCACATCTACTAAATTTTAATTTACAAATAAAATAATATTTACCAAACACATTATTCTATCTGTTACTTAAAATATAATTATTAAATTTGTAGCTGACAGAAACGATCAGGAGGTAGAATAATGAAAAAAACCGTATTAATAATGACAAGTTTACTAGCAATGAACGCTTATTCCGGCAATAATGAAAATAAGCAGTCTATAGACAAGGATTTTAAATACACAGTAGAAAACTTTGCGGATCTGGAAATCTTACGCTATCAGGTTCCAGGATTTGAAGAGCTTACAGGAAAACAAAAAGAATTATTATATTATCTATCAGAAGCAGCCCTGCAGGGAAGAGATATTCTTTTTGACCAGAACGGAAAATACAACCTGGCGATTCGTCGCACATTAGAAGCAGTATACACCCATTATTCCGGCAACAGGACAGACCAGAACTTCAGGAATCTGGAGATTTACCTGAAAAGAGTATGGTTTTCAAATGGCATACATCATCACTATTCTACTGATAAGATCCTTCCGGATTTTACAAAAGAATATTTTACGGCAACGGTAAAATCGCTGGATCCGAATCTGCTTCCGTTACAGCCGAATCAGTCTGCAGAAGAATTATTGAATATCATTGTTCCTGTTATGTTTGATCCGGATATAGAAGCGAAACGCGTGAATCAGGCAGATGGAGAAGACTTAATTGCAACTTCTGCAAATAATTTCTATGATGGAGTGACACAGAAAGAAGCAGAAGAATTTTATGGAAATTTAAAAAATCCGTCCGATCCTGAACCTGTTTCTTACGGATTAAACTCCAGACTCGTCAGGGAAGATGGAAAAATATTCGAAAAAACATGGAAAGTCGGTGGACTGTATTCCCCGGCCATCGAAAAAATTGTTTACTGGCTTGAGAAGGCGCAGGGAGTAGCAGAAAATCCACAACAGGAAAAAGTAATTGCTTCCTTAATCAAATATTATAATACCGGAAATCTCAAAGATTTTGATACCTATAGCATCCAGTGGGTAGAAGACCTGGATTCCAGAATTGACTTTATCAATGGTTTTATTGAAACCTATGGCGATCCCTTGGGAATGAAAGGTAGCTGGGAGGCTTTAGTCAACTTTAAAAACGAAGAAGCAACCGAACGGACAGAAATCATCAGTGAAAATGCACAGTGGTTTGAGGACCATTCGCCCGTAGATCCCCGCTTCAAGAAAAAAGAAGTAAAAGGAGTATCTGCCAAAGTCATCAATGCGGTTATGCTGGCGGGAGACTGTTACCCGGCTACACCGATAGGAATTAATCTGCCGAATGCAAACTGGATACGGGCACAGCATGGTTCAAAATCCGTAACCATAGAAAATATAACAGATGCGTATGACAAAGCTGCCCGGGGCAATGGTTTCGCCCGGGAATTCTACTGGAGTGATTATGAAATTGATTTAATCGAGAAATACGGTTTCATGACCAGCAATATGCATACAGACCTCCACGAATGCCTAGGGCACGGCTCCGGTCGTCTTTTACCCGGAGTAGACCAGGATGCATTAAAAGCTTATGGCGCCACCATCGAAGAAACCAGAGCGGATCTGTTCGGATTATACTATATTGCGGACCATAAAATGATTGAACTGGGATTGTTACCCAATGACTCTGCGTACAAAGCCGAATATTATAAGTTTATGACAAATGGCTTAATGACACAGCTTGTAAGAATTGAACCGGGCAATCAGATTGAAGAATCCCATATGCGTAATCGCCAGTTAATTGCAAAATGGGTACTGGAAAAAGGAGCGGCAGATCATGTAGTCGAACTCAAAAAACGCAACAATAAAACATTTGTTGTTATTAATGATTACGGAAAGTTAAGAACATTGTTCGGAGAGCTATTGGCAGAAATTCAACGCATAAGGTCAGAAGGAGACTACGAGGGAGCAAAAGAAATCGTTGAAAAATATGCGATAAAAGTAGATCCTGTTTTACATACAGAAGTACTGGAAAGATATAAAAAGCTGAATCTCGCTCCCTATAAAGGATTTGTAAATCCGGTGTATGAGGCGATAACAGATGAAGATGGCAAAATAACCGATGTCGTAGTAACGTACGAAGAAGGATATGCAGAACAAATGCTGCGTTATTCAAAGGAAAATTCATGGTTACCTACCTGGAATAATTAACATTGAAAGATGATATTATCATATAAATAAGATCAATTCATTTCTGACAGATATGGATTGGTCTTTTTTATTCCATAATCAATGCAACCTTAAACGCTTTAAATGAGTTCCTCATGGTACTGAATTATATATGGGTAGGATTTTTTCTCATCGCTTTTGTTACAGCCTTATTATCTTATCTCTTTTCCGGAGATACCATAGTCTTTAAAAATATTATAGACAACACATTTGCTTCCTCGGAAATGGCTGTTATGAAGATAGCCCTGCCTCTGACCGGAGTAATGACCTTATGGTTAGGTCTTATGAATATTGGTGAAAAAGCCGGTGCTATTAATTTCCTTGCCCGGATTGTAGGTCCGTTTTTCAGCCGATTGTTCCCGGAGATACCTAAAAACCATCCGGCATCCGGCCAACTCCTGATGAATTTTTCCGCCAATATGCTGGGACTGGATAATGCGGCCACTCCGTTGGGTTTAAAAGCAATGAACAGTTTGCAGGAGTTAAATCCGAATAAAGAAGTGGCTTCCAATGCCCAGATTATGTTTCTAGTATTGAATACTTCCGGACTTACCATTATTCCTATCAGTGTACTTGCTCAACGGGCGATATTAGGTTCCGAAAACCCTACCGATGTATTTATTCCTATTTTAATTGCAACTGTGGTCTCTTCTCTGGTGGGTTTGACATTCGTTGCCATCAAACAAAAAATAAATCTGCTGGATAAAGTGGTCTTAAGCTGGTTAGCCGGAATTATCGCGTTTATCGGAGGCATTATTTATCTTTTCAGCAATATGCCAAAAGAACAAATGGAGACTATCTCTATGGTAGCCAGCAATCTCATATTACTCATTATTATCATCAGTTTTATAGGTGGAGCTCTTATAAAAAAAGTAAATGCGTATGAAGCCTTTATCGATGGCGCAAAAGAAGGATTTACCACGACAATCAAAGTAATTCCCTATCTGGTCGGAATGCTGGTCGGGATTGCTGTTTTCAGGGCATCCGGAGCAATGGATTACCTAATTGGTGGCTTAGCATGGGGATTTAGTAAAATAAATATCAATACCGACTTTGTAGCAGCACTTCCCACAGCACTGATGAAACCATTAAGCGGCAGTGGTGCAAAAGCAATGATGGTAGAGGCAATGGCAACCTATGGACCGGATAGTTTTGTCGGAAGATTATCATGCATATTCCAAGGTGCAGCCGATACGACATTTTATATCATTGCACTTTATTTCGGCTCTGTAGGAATTAAGAAAACACGATATGCGGTAGTCGGAGGTTTAATTACCGATCTGGCAGGCATAATAGCCGCTATAATAGTAGCTTACATGTTTTTTGGCTAACAGAAAAAAACAAATTAATTCGTTAAAATAGATTAAATAAAAGTACTTCTAAATTATCATAATAAACTAATAATCAGAAAAATAATAAATTAATAAAGTAAGAGTTTATTTTATTTTCTGTTTTAAACCAATCCTTTTTGTTTTTCGGTTGTTTATATAAGTGAATTTACAACAGAAAAAATGAATTAATAATTTAAAAAGTTTATTATGAAAAAACTATTATTTTCAGTTGCATTGTCCATTTTAGCTCTTTCTGCAAGCGCACAAATATCTAAGGGCAATATTATGGTCGGGGGTGACATTGTCGATCTTGATTTCCAATTTGATAAACAAACTACTCTTGGAATTACACCTAAAGCTGCATGGTTTATAAAAGACGGATTAGCAGTCGGTGCATATGCAAACTTCGGCTTTACTCATCAAAAAGGTGCCGATGGAAGTGTTTATACATATGGAGTAGGTCCAATGGCTCGTTATTATATTCCTTATAATGATCTCCACGTATTGAAACAAACCCGTTTTTTCCTGGAAGCAAATGTTGGTTTTGAAGGACAAGACAATACAGTAAGTGATAAAAATACAAACGGATTAGGATTTGGTGTTGGACCAGGTCTTGCTTATTTCGTTACTCCGAATATCGGACTGGAAGCGTTGGTGAAATATCAGGGATTAGTAGGTTTCGGTTCGGAAACATATCAGAATGGACTTAATATCAGTGTAGGTCTTCAGATTTATTTACCGTCTAAAAGAATGGCAAATATCGTTAATCAATAATATTAATCCGATATAAATGATTAAAAAAGTGTAACACATTTGTTACACTTTTTTTGTTTGTCACTTCCGAAAAATCCGAGCTGCAAGATAAAACAAAACATTTCTTTTTTGTACGTTGTCCTTTCTATGTTGTTTTACTATTTTTCAATAAGAGAAATCACTGTTTCCGTATATTGATATATTGCTACACTTTAACGCATTAGTCCTGTCTCTAGCTTCTGCTTTAAATATATTCCTGCCATTTTCTGAGTATAACAATTGCTTTGTTATTATTTCTTTTTATCTTTACACAACTGAAAAGCCAGGAAAAGACAAAGATCATATCAGAATCTGAAAAACAAATGTAATATTCACTACAAAAGAAATAACAACTAGTTCCCATTTTAGTCAGCACCACTCTTTTCCTATTTTTTTGTTTTTACGAGTACGAACAGTCAAGGGAACACGCATACATATAACCAGCTTATTAAATGTATAAATAATTTATTTATACAGAAGAACGTATATTCTAAAAAACACTCTTTATATACGAATATACGATGAGACAGATATTATTTCTAATGCTAAAATATGTATCAATGAAAAGAATGTTTTTATTTATCAGCTTGTTACTTTCCGGAAGCTTGTGTATGATTTTTCCGCAACCGGATAATCCCCTGTTCTCTCAACAACTTCCTCAGCCTCCACGCCTCTTCTGGTTTGAAAATGAAGAAGAAAAAGTTCACTCGTTAATCCGGTCCGACCAGTTATGGGAAGATCTTTATACCGATATAATAAAAGAATGTGATCATTTTCTCTCTCTGCCTTTGGTGGCATACAAAAAAGAAGGCATCCGCCTTACAACTGCATCCGCAGAAACGTTACAACGAATTTTTTATCTTTCTTTCGCTTACCGGATGACAAAGGAGAAGAAATACCTGGAAAGAGCCGAAACAGAACTTCTTACTGTCTGCGGATTCCCGGACTGGAATCCCGGTCATTTTCTTGATGTTGCCGAAATCACAGCCGCCGTTTCTATTGGATATGACTGGCTGTACAGGGATTTACAGGAACAATCCAAAGAAATAATCAGGGAAAGCATTCTTGAAAAAGGACTTCTCCCCTCTTTTGACGATAAAAATAACTGGTTCCTGAGAGCCAGGACAAACTGGAACCAGGTTTGTAATACAGGCATGGCACTGGGAGCCATTGCTATTTACGAAGAAAATCCTGCATTATACCGGGAAGTGCTCACCAGAACAATGCAAACCATCAGACTTCCCATGGAACAATATGCTCCAGATGGTGCCTATCCGGAAGGATATGCATACTGGGAATACGGAACTACTTATACGACATTGCTTCTTTCTGTGCTTGAAAAATTATACGGAACGGACTTCGGGCTTTCGGATATGCCGGGTTTTATGAATTCAGCTTCTTATTATCTGAATATGACAGGAAACTCCGGCAAAAATTTTAATTATTCCGATGGAGACGAATCATACGGAACAGCACCCGCAATGTTCTGGTTCACTAAAAAGACCGGAAATAATTCCTTGTTATGGTTTGAAAAAAAATTTCTGACCCGGGAGTACAGGAAGAACTTTGCACTCCACAGAAGCCTGCCGGTCATCTTTCTTTGGAGCACTGAAACAAATATCACAGAGCTTTTGCCTCCATCCGACCTCATGTGGACAGGTTCCGGTGTTACACCGGTAGTACTTATGCGTACTTCATGGTTAGATAGGAATGCGATCTATGTCGGGTTTAAGGGAGGTTCTGCCAACACTTCCCATGCCCATATGGATGCCGGTTCTTTTATAATGGAAGCCGATGGTATCCGCTGGGCAATGGATATGGGGAAACAGGATTACCGTTCGCTGGAAGCCCGTAACCTGAAAATATGGAATAGTTCTCAGGAATCCGACCGTTGGAAAATCTTCCGGTACAATAATTATGTACACAATACCATTACCATAAATAATAAATTACATAACGCAAATGGTTATGCTTCTCTGGTTCCTTATCCAGAGACAACAGAAAAAATGGGTGCAGAGGCAGATCTTTCAGCGATTTTCCAGGATGCACTCCTTTCCTGTAAACGACAGGTTTCTATAATAGAGAGAGAATATATTCTTGTACAGGATGAAGTAGAAACATTTCCTGGAGAAGGAAATACCCTTTTTCGCTGGTCCATGCTTACTCCTGCCACCATACATATCAAAGGCGGAAATCTTATTGAATTAACAAAAGACGGACAGACCTTATTCTTAAAAATCCTTGCCGGCGATTATCCGGTTAGCGTACAAACCTGGAGTACCCAATCTTCCAATGAGTATGATCTTCCGAACCCCGGAACTACTCTTGTCGGTTTTGAATGTAATTTACCTCCGGGGAAGAAAGTTCACTTTTCCGTTTTTCTTATTCCGGGAAATGTATATTCGGCAAAAAGAAACGATACATTCTCTGATAACAACATGCGTAAAATCCATGAGATGCCATATTCTTTCAATTAAAACCTTTCTGCAAACCAGTATGGCTTTTTCTTACAGAGCGATATATTATCATAAAATAAGTGAATACATAATTTTATTATAAATCATATGACAAACTACTCATAAAGACCAGATATTGTTATTACGGATAAAATTTTAAAACATACGATAAAAGTCGTACAAAGCACAGCATAATGTCATGTAAAGCGCAGCATAATGTTATCGTTTCACATATGTCAAGCGCTCGTTCCACATATGTGGAACGAGCGCTTGACATATGTGGGACGATCGTCCGACATATATGGAACGATAACTTTATAACGGAAGGTATCGGATTCCTGTGTAGAAATGGGGTATAAATTCCCCGGAAAGATTTTATAATGCCACCGGGAGCTTTTACATTCCCTGAAAGATGCGTTGAAAATATCTTTTTAAAGTAGGTATAAAGATACTATTTTTTTGAGGTAAAGTCAACTTTTCAGCCTGTTTTTTAAAGAGAAGATTGTTAATAAATTTATGTAAGGATAAGTAATATCCTTACTTATCCTTTACAAACGCCTTACTATTTTATAGTAAATTTCACTCATTTTTGTGAGAAAAGATTGAATACACTTTTATCTTCAAGTAAAAAATACTGAAAATTAAATACTTTAAATAGATACAAAGAATAAAGTAGCAGATATTCTCATTTACCTATTTTTGAGAATTATCTGCTACTTTCATACATATACCTTACCTATTTTACAAAAAAGCAATCTTACCTAAAGAAACAAACATATCTATCTATTTATTTTTCTGAATTATGGGCCTTTGTTAACCTTTCCACCCACTGGATACTAATTTATCCATCAGGTGAAAAGGTGGTATCACTTATTTAAGGAGAATATCTCCATCAAGTGATAAGGAGAGAAAGCGGAGCATTGCGTTCGTTATTTCTGAAGTAACAAGAAAAAATTATTCATATTCTTTTATCTGTTTTTTCATAAGCCATATTCTGAATTTTTACTCTATCATCTTATATTTAATTTTTCTATTTATATTTATTTTCCTAGTTTTCATGTTTATAATCCATTTTTTCATCTCTGAGAAATAATTTCGATGTTTTAACCTGTTTATAATCCATAATCCACAAAGTAAGAAAAGGAATAAAAATAATATGATTTCACCGGTACGAATGGAATATGTTTCTTTTGTATCGACAGAGCCATAATTGGCTATAAAAACATCTGTAGGGGTCTCTACATCCGATACATTTTTTAATTGAAAAAAATAAGTAACACGTTCTTCTTCCTGCTGAAACAAGCCGGAAAAAATTTTATTATCAGTAAAATCACCTGAAAATTCGGAGTTCTTATCCATAAAAAGAGAGAATTCAGACCATCCCCATATAAAGAAAGGAAGCAGGACTATTATAAAAGATATAAAAAAGAAAAAAATCGGATTCTTATAAGATATAATTGTTTTCATATTCTTTACATATTAAGAAGATGAGTATGTAATTTTAAATCAGCACTTTGATAAAACATCTCCTGAATTATCCTTTTTTGTAATAGCAGGAAATATTTTTTCTTTAATTATCCAGCGCCTTTAATGGAATAAGAAGAAATACAAAAATGATAAAAATAAAAAACCAAATGAGTAAACGGATTTTCTTATCACCTTTTTGATAAACAGATCTCTTTATCATCAGGAAAGTATAAAAGAGATAATTAACCATACAGTACCATAAAAAAAAGAATCGGGCCTGTAGTTCCACATTAATAAGAACAAACAACATTTTCAAATAAAAACAGAATTAATAACCTGAAAAGTACAAGAATTGCTTTATACAATAAAAGAAAAATCTTTTTAATAAGTACTTCTGTATCGGATAAAACAGAAAGTGATTCAACAATTCTTTTGCTTTTACTTCCGGACCGGGTCCTACAAGGAAATACCAGATAGTTGTAGATAGTGTTATAAAGAAAATCAGGTTTTCCTTAAATAGAAAAGAAGTAGTTCTGTATTATATGACAGAAGAATTTAATCAGTAAAAACATTTGTTTTATTCTCTTTCGAATAAAAGGATAAACAAGAAAATTTTTCCTGTTCTATTATGCTAGAACAAATTTATATCTATTTCCTAATTTGAGAAAGTCTATTTTTATAAAAGAATTTATCTTTTTCCTACCTTTTTATACAGCAGTTACAAAATTTGTAAATTCGATATTTATTTATTTTTTCTGTTTTCGTTTTGTAGAAAACTAATGGATTGATTTATCACTATAAATAAATTTCATTATTTCTATTTAACCCATGGGTATTTCTCCCATTCTTTTTCCTGATTGAAAATTCTGACCGGAATCAATCTCCGGATTACAATAACTAAAAGCCGAAAAAGCTATTATATACATTATCTTTTAATTAACAGGAATAACAACTATGTTAAAATAAAAGTAAAATGACTAACTTTATCCTCTTTTATATCTAATCTTAAAATTAACTGTATGAAAAAAACACTTTTTTATTTCCTTTTGTTCCTGAGTGGAAATTTGATTGCACAGACAAATAGGTATGATTTAGTAATTGTAGGAGGTACACCCGGGGGAATTATGGCAGCTATTTCTGCCTCCCGGGAAGGAAAAACATCTGTTATCCTGGAACGTTCCGGATATATAGGTGGATTACCTGCAAATGGGCTGGGAGCCACAGATATTGCAACACGTGGTGCTACAACCGGTTTATTCAAAGAATTTGTTGGTCATATCCTGAATTATTATATACAGAAATATGGGAAGAATTCGGAACAGGTAAAAATATCGAGTGAAGGATATCATTTTGAACCTCATGTAGCCAGTCTTGTATTTGAAAAAATGCTGGAACCAGAAAGGAATAATATCACTATCCTTACCAACAGGCAATTCGACTCTTCTGCTAAAAATGTAATTATGCAGGAACAAACCATATCGGCTATAAAAATATATAACAGAAAAACAAAAAAGACGGAAGTATACGAAGGAAAAGTATTTATTGATGCGACCTATGAAGGAGATCTGGGTGCTGCCGCCGGTGTGCCTTTTTCTATCGGTAGAGAAGGAAAAGACGATTATAATGAAATAGGGGCAGGACGATTATTTAAGTTATGGCAGGGACCTGAACTGGAAGGAAGCACCCATGAAGGAGATGATGCTGTACAGGCATACAACTACAGATTATGTCTGACAAACAATCCTGATAATCGTACCTTACCGCAGAAGCCCGAAAACTATAACCGGAAAGAATATCTATCGTTGATAGATGATGTGTATCTGGGACGACATGCCGGAGTAAAAATATTAGAAGTAACCCCACAAATGCAGGAAGAGAACAAACAACATATTCTTAGCGGAGGCATTACCCGGATTCCTGATGACCCGTGGGGAATTGCCAAAATCACAAATATGGTGGATTTGCCGAATATGAAAACCGATGCAAATAACCAACACATGGCATTTATATCCACTGATCTTCCGGAAGAAAACTGGAAATGGCCTACAGCAGACTGGAAATGGCGGGATATATATGCAAACCGGTTAAAAGAATACACATTGGGTTTACTATGGTTTGCTCAAAACGACAACGATTTACCCGAAGCTTTCCGGAATGCTGTGAAAGAATGGGGACTGGCAAAAGATGAATACCAGGATAATAATAATTTTCCTCGGCAGGTATATGTACGGGAAGGAAGAAGATTGCACGGAGAACATATTTTTACAGCAAATGATGCACTTCCTGTAACAGCAAACAGCAGGCCACCTGTTTACAAAAGCAGTATTACTTCCAGCCACTATGCGCTGGACTCTCATGCGGTAAGGAAAAGAGAAGAAGGAAAATTAGCATTGGATGGTTTTTTCAGTTATTCTTCTGCTGTATATACTGTCCCATTTGAAACCATTCTTCCGAAAAATGTCAGTAACCTTCTTATTCCTGTACCGGCATCTGCTACCCATGTAGGTTATTCCACATTGAGGATGGAACCTTGTTGGATGGCGTTAGGGCAAGCGGCCGGGATAGCTGCTTCTGTCTCCATAGATAAAAAAACCGATTTGAAAAAGGTAAAAGTAGAAGATATCCAGCAAATTCTTATAAAGGAAAAAGCAACTTTATTCTATTTAAAGGATATGGATAATAATCATCCTGATTGGGAAGTAGCACAATATATGGGTATACGGGGATATCTTCCTGACTGGGAAGCAAAATGGGAAGCTGATCTGGACAAAAAAACAGCCGAGAGATGGAATGAATTATCCGGAATTAAGATTAATTATGAAGGAAAAAAAAGGGGAAATGTTCTCAGAGGAATATATGAAATAATCCGCTGATAATTATTTTAAATGTTTTATTTCTAAAATATATTTATCATAAAATAAAAAGAGAAGATGGTAATAAAGAGAGTGTACATGGAAATGAGACACTCTCTTTTAATGAAAATAAGGGATTTCTTAATTATACAATTAATAATTGAAAGTATATTTTACTCCTCCCATCAACCAGAAACCCGGTTGAGGAATATTTCCTACATCATAGTATGCTTTATCAAAAATGTTTGTTGCTTCCAGATATGCCTGCCAGTTATTATTCTGCCAGTTGATCTTGGCATCCAACACTCCATAAGCTTGGTAAGGTTCTTCATAAGCCGGTTTTAAATCTACATATTTTGTATAAGTACCCATTCTGTCCTGCCAGCGGAAATTCCACTGCATAGAAATATTACCATAGATATCGTGATGTAATCCTACAACAAATTTATGTTTCAGATAATCCAGTGCATAATTAGAAATATAATGATAACTATGCTTTTTCTGGCTAATATATGAATATCCGATATTTATCTGTCGGATAAAACTCATCTGTTCTACCAGTTTCTCCGGAAAAAAAGAAAAAGAAGTTTCCAGACCATAGGTATCCAAATCCGTTAAATTCTGTGTTTCCCATATATCTTCCGAGTTTTCTTTTACCCAGTCAATCATATTTTTTCCTTTCCGGTAATACCCGGAAAAAAATGCAGATAAATAAGGTGCAGCATATTTAACACCTATCTCATACGCCGTAGACTCTTCCGGTTTTAAATCAGGATTCCCTTTATTTGTTTTTCCTTCGTAATAAAGATCTGTAAAGGTCGGTAAACGTAAAGCCGTATTGACCGATGCATACACTTTCAAAGGAGGTAACAGATGCCAGGAAATATCTACCCCCGGATAAAATTTTAAATTATTGTCTAATGAAGAATTATAATTAGCTACTAATCCGGCTGAAAGTGAAAAATTATTCCATATTATATTATGCTCCAGAAAATAACTGACGTTTGTCCGGTTATCTTTATGAGTATAATATATCTCTTTCTGTCCGGGAACTTTTAAGGGGTCTTTCAGTGGATTCCCCAGCACATTACTTAATACACCCTCGTTTAATAATTCACCTCCGAAAACAGTTTTTCCGAATTTCCACTTCACATTTACATCGAATTTTCCTCCGAATACCTGTGTCTGATGAAAATTCTCTCCGGTCGGTTCATTTTTTATTAATTGATAATGGTCATAATGCCTATTCCAGAAAAGTTGAGGCGTAAACCGGATTTTTCCTTTCGTATTAGCTTTTAAAGAAGCAAATACCCGTTGTGTATGGTCATATTGATTGGGATAAGCTGCTGAATAAAAAGTATTGGCTCCATAAGATTTATCATTATATCCGGTTTGAAAATGAAAATCCGCTTCTTCCGAAGAAAAATGTGACTGCCAGAAAAAATTCATTTTATCGAAGTCGCTATTCTCTATATATCCACTGGAAGTGTAATAGCTACCGGATAATTGATGAGAAAAATCTCCCTTATGCAAAGATGCTCCGGCCTCACTCAGAAAATAATCATGCATCCCTGCTCCTATTTCAGTATAAAGTTGATTTTCTTTTTCAATGGTAGTAATAATATTGATGGCACCCACAAATGCACCGGTACCGTAAATTCTGGTGGCAGGACCTTCTATGATTTCAATACGTTCGATGTCTGAGAGATTTACCGGTATATCGAAGTTATAATGACCGGTTTGAGGATTAGAGAAATGAATTCCGTTGAGAAGAATAGCTGTTTGATTGTATGTTCCGCCTCTGATAGAAATATCGGACTGAATACCTTGTCGACCCCTTTGTTTGATATCTATTCCTGCGGTATATTGAAGCAGGTCTTCGATACTTCGGACAGGCGCTGCAGCTATTTCAACTCTTGAAATAACAGTTACAATCTTTGCTGCCTGATTAATTTCTACAGGGCTCCGCGAAGCCGTAACTTCAACTTCTTCCAACTCTTGCAGCATGAGATCGCTTTTTTGTGTAATTTCCTTTGCTACTACTTTTACCGTAGGAACAGAAAGTAACATACTACTGGTTAACACTCCGATTGTTACTCTTTTTCCTATGCTATTGAAAGCAGCATAAGAAGTGCGCGCAAATCGTTTGAACCGAAAGCCCTTTTCGTTACTTTTGACTTTTAACATAAAACAAAAATTAAATTAATTATTAAAATATGTTTATAAAAACGCAACAAAAGTAAAGAATAAAAATAAAATTGCAATTTTAGTACGCCATTCTCTTTTTTTATAAGAACTCCGGAAGTACAATTTTCATTTAATAAGAATGTAATCAAAGCATAACTTTAACATAAAATGAGTATATTTGAAACCATTATATTATTTATCAATATACTAAGTTACACAATCCTTATTTTAAGGATATTGCCAAAAACTCAATTTAATCATGACAAGAAGGAATACTTTATTATTAATAATAAATACATTTTTCTATTCAGGATTCCTGTTTTCTCAAGTTTCTATCCCTTTATCTTCGAACGCACAAATCATTGGTAGTGCAAATACATTTGATTATGACAGGTTTGAATGTTCAACGACTATCAATACAAAAGAAAATGCATTTGATGGAAATTTAAGTACTATTTTTGCTACCTGTGAAAGATCCGGAGGATGGGTAGGATTAGATTTGGGAAAAAGACACGTTATTACGAAAGTAGCTTATTGTCCGAGGGAAGATGAGCCGGATGCCCGCATGTTACTGGGTGTATTCGAAGGTGCTAATAATGCTGATTTCGGTGATGCCATCCCTATATATATGATTACCGAAGCTCCGGAAAAAAATAAGATGACAGAAAAAAACGTCCACTGTACAAGAGGATTCCGGTATGTCCGTTATGTTGGTCCTGACGATGTAAAATGTAATCTGGCAGAGCTTGAATTTTACGGGTATGAAGATAATGGAGATAATTCCCGATTGTATCAGCCGACGAATCTTCCCGTTGTTATTATTCATACTAAGGATAACAAAGAAATTCAGAGCCGAAGCACCTATATTAAAGGATTCGTAACCATCATTTCCGAAGACGGCACAAAGTTCTTCAATGATAGCCTGGAAATAAGAGGCAGAGGAAACGCCAGTTGGGCATTTCCTAAAAAACCTTACCGGATGAAGCTATATAATAAATCTACTCTTCTGGACTTTCCTGCAAAAGTAAAAAACTGGACTTTAATCAATAATTATGGAGATAAAACATTAATGCGGAATCTGCTGGCTTTTGACTTAAGCCAGCGTTTTGATATGCCTTACACCCCAGCAGGAAGAGCGGTAGATGTTTTCCTGAACGGAGAATATAAAGGCTGTTATCAGCTTTGTGACCAGGTAGAAGTAAAGCCAGGACGTGTAGAAGTAGAAGAGATGCAACCGGATTATACTTCTTTCCCGGAACTGACCGGTGGTTATCTGATCGAAATTGATGCATATGCAGGTGATGAGCCACCGGAAAGAAGATTTTATTCAAATCCCAGAGGTATTCCCGTAACAATTAAATATCCTAAACAAGATGAACTGGTACCTATACAAAAAGACTATATAGAAGGATACTTCAATACGATGGTTTCAAAATTGTATGCTACAAATTATACAAATTCTCTGACAGGATACAGGTCAATAATACATACGCCTACTTTCATCCGACATTTTTTAATAGGAGAATTATCCGGGAACACAGATACTTATTGGAGCGTTTTTATGTATAAAAAAAGAGAAGATAATCTTTTCTATACGGGTCCTGTATGGGATTTTGATCTGGCTTATGAAAATGATAACCGGACTTATCCAATTAATAATAAAACGAGATGGATATATGAAGATGGAGGGAGTAGTGCAAATGGAATGCCGGATTTTGTAAACCGCCTGTTCCGAGATCCTTCTTTTCTTCAGGAAGTAAAAGATATATATGCGGAATACCGGAATAAAGGAGTAATTTCTGAAGAAGAATTAGTGAAAGTGGTAGATTTATATGAAGAAGAATTGCAACAATCACAAGCACTGAATTTTACCCGCTGGAAAATACTCAACGAATGGGTACACCAAAACCCCAGGGTATACGGAAGCTACAGAGGTGAGGTGAATAACGTAAGAAACTATATTAAGAACAGAATTGCCTGGATGGATAATAAATTAGGGTATATACCCACAGCTATAACCGACAACCTTCTTTCTGAAATCCGGATAAAAACAACTTCTAATGAGATACATATAGAGAACATATCTTCTCCTATACACATTAGCTTGTTTGATCTGACTGGAAAATTAATCAAAACAGAAAGGATTCAGGCAAATCATCTTCTCTCTGTTTCTAAAGGAGTATATTTATTACAGATAACTGACCCTGATGGAAAAGAAATAAAAACAATAAAATGTGTCATACCCTAAAATAAATAATTTAAAATATAAATCTGATTCATAACTATTTACAATAAACAAGTTCTTAAAAAAGAATAAAAAGCTTTCTGTTATTTTTCTATTTAAGAACAAATAATTTATTTTGTGGGTTATAAAACAAAAATCAAAAAAGAAAAATGAAAAAAAACTTTATCTTTCTTCTTGGAATTATCCTAATTTCAGTATCTTGCAACACAGTAAGTAAAGATTTAAAGAGTGCTTATAATTTAACTCAATGTCAATATTCCTACAGAGATATTTCCAATCTTTCTCTCTCCGGAATAAATTTATCTAATTCAAATGCGTTGTCCTTAACGAATGTAGCTACTCTTACTTCCATATTAAGTGGAAATGCAAATAGTATTCCTTTGAATTTTACGGTAAATATGGATGTTAAAAATCCGAATCAGGCTACTGCTGCTTTAAGTGGATTAAGATATAATTTAAAAATTGATGGGATTAATTTTACAAGTGGAGTAGTAAATGAAGCATTAAATGTTCCGGCAGGAGGAACTTCTATATTGCCCTTGACAATTGGTGTGGATATTGCAACCCTGATGAAAACAGAATCTCAAAGTTCTATTGCCAATATTGTAAAGAATTTTATTGGGATCGGAAATGAAAAGTCCAATGTTTCCCTGGAATTATTTCCTACTATAAATGTGGTTGGAAGTTCATTCAGTTCTCCGGTTGCTATTCCTGTAAGTTTCTCTTTCGGAGGAAAATAAGATGAAGTGAATTTTTAATAAAGCTTTAAATAAAACTGATTTTAATATTAAAAAATAAAAAAATGCTCAAATACAAATCCTCTATCTGTATATTACTTCTAATGAGTGTATTTATAGGATGTAGCGGGAAAAACAATCCGGATAAACAAGAAGAAAATGTAGCTAAAACAACAGAAAATAAAAAAGTGAATACCATAAAGCTAACTAAAGAGGACTTTTTGAAAAAGGTTTCTAATTATGAGGAAAGCCCTGAGGAATGGAAATATTTGGGAGATAAACCGGCATTAATTGATTTTTATGCAGATTGGTGCGGCCCATGTAAGGTAATCGCCCCTTCGCTGGAAGAGCTCGCTGAAGAATACAAGGACCAGATTTATATTTACAAAATTGACACAGAGCAGGAAGAGGAACTGGCTGCTGTTTTTGGTATCCGAAGTATTCCCTCTTTATTATTCATTCCATTGAATGGTAATCCTCAAATGGCAAGAGGTGCTATGCCAAAAGCGGATATTAAAAGCGCAATAGAAGAAGTATTACTGAATAAGCATACTCCGAATTAAGAAACTTTTCTTTATCGATAAAGTAATAAATAATACCTCAGAGAATATTTCATAAGGAATATCCCTGAGGTATTATAATAAAATTCATAATGAACTGAAATCTGATTTTTATACTTCTTCAAAAGAAAGAAGCATCTCAGCCATTACGTTTTCGTATTTTTCCTTATATTTTTTTAAAGTCCATATCATTATTTGATAAAAAGACTTTTCCCCCTCTATAAAAGCAACATTATAGAAAATATCAATCCCGTTTATTGTCCGTGTATTTTCCAGAAACTTTACTTTTCTACCATTAATTTCCTTGAATTGTAAGTTATCTTCATCACTACTTTCAAGAAAATCACTTCCATCATTGTTGAGAATAAAATGACAAAATTTATCAAAAAGGTCATTTTCATCATTATCTTTCCACATTCCTCTGGAAGCAAAGAAGTTTCCGATTTCTCCTTTCGTATTATGCAGCACAACCAGATAAACCTCTTTTGAAGTATTTTGATATTGTAAAGATGCATTTTCATTTAACATAGAAGTAGGTTCCATAAAATCAGGAACCATCAAATTATATTCATTTTCTATTCCGACTTCTTTTAGTGAAAAAAAAGAATTACAAGAGAAGAAACAAAAAATAGGAAAACATACTATAAAAATACTAGCAACAGACTTTTTCATAATGGGAATTCTAATTTATTTATTTCAGATGCCGATTGATTGAACTCTTGAATTATCTCATCTACTATTTGCTTTACAGGCTTTATTTTCTTGATTAAAGAAGCAACCTGACCAATTTCAAGTTCTCCTTCCTCAAGATTTCCTTCAAAAATTCCGAGTTTAGCTCTCCCACGACCTAATAATTCCCGGAGTTCTTCAGCAGTAGCTCCTTTACATTCCGCCTCTTCAACGCGTTTATAAAATTCATTTTTTATTAATCTTACAGGAGTAATTTTTTTCAGGCATAGGGCAGTTTCCCCTTCTTTTATGGAAAGGGCTCGTTGTTTAAAGTTGATATGTGCAGAAGATTCTTCTGACAATGCAAAGGCCGTACCGATCTGCACTCCTTCGGCACCTAATACCATAGCAGCCAACATTCCATTTCCTGTTGCTATTCCTCCGGCTGCAATTACAGGGAAAGAGGTTACTTGTTTTATCTGCGGTAACAATGCTAAAGTAGTCGTTTCTTCTCTCCCATTATGTCCTCCGGCTTCAAAACCTTCTGCAACAATTGCGTCTACCCCGGCCTCTTCGCATTTAACTGCAAACTTAGAGCTGGAAACAACATGCACTACTTTTATTCCGTTTTCTTTTAATAAAGAAGTCCAGGTTTTAGGATTTCCTGCTGACGTAAATACGACTTTGACTTTCTCTTCTATAATAATGGAAATAAGTTTATCAATTTCCGGATAAAGCAGGGGCACATTTACACCGAATGTTTTATTTGTAGCAATTTTTATTTTCCGGATATGTTCTCTTAAGATATCCGGATACATAGAGCCAGCACCAATAAGGCCTAACCCACCGGCATTACTTACTGCAGCAGCTAAGCGCCATCCACTACACCAAACCATCCCTCCGGAAATAATGGGATACTTGATTTGAAATAAATCCGTGATTCTATTTTTCATATGAATATATCTATTTTAAATTATGTAATAACAAATATTTGTTTCATAATTAATTATAAAATTAACAACATACGAAAGTAGTGTTTTATTAAAAAAATACCAATTTAAAATCTCTTTTTCTTATAAAATCCGAAATAGTATGTTTCTGTTAATAGAAAAATATGCATTATCTTTGGACAAATTTAAATTATTAATATAAACATTTTCACATGTTTGAATTACCTAAATATGCAGGGATTGATATTGGATCAAATGCAATTCGACTATTAATAGCAACTGTTATCGAAGAAACTTTTAATATAGAAGTTGTAAAAAATATATTAGTACGTATTCCCATCCGCTTAGGAGAAGATGTTTTCTCATCAGGAAAAATCAGTGATGAAAAAAGAATTTCATTAGCCTATGCAATAACCGGGTTCAAATATATAATGCAATCATATAACGTAATTGATTACCAGGCTTTAGCAACAAGCGCCATGCGGGAAGCAACGAATAACAAAGAAGTACTTAAAACAGTTTTGGAACATTCCGGTATTGCTATTCAAGTAATTGATGGCCAGAAAGAAGCTGAAATTATTTTTTCCGGAAGTAAAAATATAAATATTTCTTCCGAATCTGATTATATGTATGTAGACGTCGGAGGAGGTAGTACTGAGATTACTGTTTTTTGTAATAACACAAAAGTAAATTCCCGATCTTTTCCTCTTGGTACTGTCAGAATATTAAATCAAGGAAAAGATGAAAATGTAATAAATGAATTAAACGAATGGATTACAAATGTCATATCTATTCATAAACCAAATGCTATTATAGGAACAGGGGGAAATATCAATAAAGTACAAAAAATATTAAATAAAAAGCCTAGAGATCCATTATTATATAAAGAAATCCAGCATCTGTATAATAGGTTAATTACCTTATCTCTTCTGGAAAGAATGGAAAAATACAAAATGACCGAAAGCCGTGCTGATGTAATTATTCCCGCAATGGAGATTTTTTTAATGATTATGAAAAGTGCAGCTATAAATCATGTATATGTATCCAAAGTTGGTTTAGCGGATGGTATAATACGACAACTTTATTTCAAACATATTAATAAAGCAGAAAAAGAGAATTAAAAGTTCTCTTTTTCTGCTTTACCTTTCGGAGTTAAGCCAAGGGTAGAGGCATAATCAAGCATAAATTTATAAGCTTCATTATATTCATTGGATATTTTACCATCAAGTAATGCGTCCTTTATAGCAGATTTTATTAATCCAACTTCTTTTGAAGGTGGTAAATCAAATATTTTCATAATTTCTTCTCCTGATATGGGAGGTTGAAAATTACGGATCCGATCTTTTTCTTCTATTTCATGTAATTTTTGTCGTACTAACTGGAAATTAGATAAATATTTTTTAACCTTTACTTCGTTTTTAGAAGTAATATCGGCTTCACACAGTAGCATCAGATCATCAATATCATCTCCCGCATCAAATAATAAACGCCGAACCGCTGAATCCGTTATTTCTTCTTCTGCCAATACGATAGGACGCATGTGTAAAGAAACCATCTTCTGCACATATTTCATTTTCTCATTTAAAGGCAGTTTCATTTTTCTGAAAATATGAGGAATCATCTTTTCGCCTATAAAATTATGATTATGAAAAGTCCATCCTAAGAGATTATCCCATTTTTTAGTCTGAGGTTTAGCTATATCATGAAAAACTGCTGCCCAGCGTAGCCATAAATTATCTGTCTTATTCGCTACATTATCTAAGACCATAAGAGTATGATAAAAATTATCTTTGTGTCCTTTTCCCTTTTTAATTTCAACACCTTTTAAAGCAGCCATTTCCGGGAAAATAATAGAAAGCAATCCTGATTTGTCTAATAATAGAAAACCAATAGAAGGTTTAGGAGAAGAAACAATTTTATTTAATTCATCTACAATACGTTCTTTGGAAATTATTTTGATCCTTTCTTTATTTCTTTGTAGAGCATTAAAAGCATCCGGAGAAATAGAAAAATTCAATTGTGTAGCAAATCTGACAGCACGCATCATTCTTAAAGGATCGTCACTAAAAGTAATATCAGGATCCAAAGGTGTACGTATTATTTTGTTTTCAAGATCCGACAAACCATTGAATGGATCTAGTAATTCCCCAAAATCCTTTTTATTTAAAGATAGTGCTAATGCATTAATGGTAAAATCTCTTCTATTCTGATCGTCTTCCAACGTGCCATCTTCCACAATAGGATTACGGGACTCTTTACGATAAGACTCTTTTCTTGCTCCTACAAGTTCTATTTCAATATCTTTATTCTTTATTTGAGCCGTACCATAATTTCTAAATACAGATAAATGAACATGTTTTTTATACCATTTTTGGCGAAGTTGTTCAGCAAAGAAAATTCCACTTCCTAATGTGACGATATCAATATCTTTAGAAGGGCGCTTTAAAAGTAAGTCTCGTACATATCCCCCGATTACATATGTTTTCATATTTGTTTCTTCTGCGACGTCAGAAATATCTGTGAAGATAGAAGAAGAAAGATAAATCTTATAATTGTAATTAGAATTATTCATTTAAAAAGTTTTATGTACAAATATATAAAAACTATTTAGGTGAATTCAATTAAAAAATAATAAGGTGGTATGTGTATAAACACAAAAAGAGGGGATTCCTTTGTTACAAGAAACCCCCT
>JAJQEC010000150.1:0-4848 GCA_021201815.1 Candidatus Azobacteroides sp.
GTTTTTGGAATTGGTAACAGGCTTGATAAAGGCCGGAAAGTGATGTGAAAATAAGGAGCATACGAAATAAAGAAAACAGGGAAAAATTAACCAGAGATCATCTGCTCCGGGCGATCAGATATACAACTGAAAAATAAGCCTTTACCGGCACCCTCTTCGAACTACGTAGTTCGGTGCCTTAGAACCACGTAGTTCTCCACCGTCGAACTACGTAGTTCATTTGCACCTGAAAAGAAGGAGTGTCTAATAAGTTAAACTAATGTCGTGAATTATAAGATGAACAACATCAAAGCAGGTATTTTTTAGAATGCTATAAACTGTCAGGATACCCTGGTTATTTTTTAACCGCAAAGGTGTAATGTTCGCAATTAGTTTCTTTGCGAACTCTGCATCTCTGCGGTTGATGAAAGAGCCAGAATAGCAGTAAAAATCACTTACCAGAGAGCTTCTTTATGCAGTCTGCTCTTTATGATGGAAAATAAGAACGTAACCTGAGTGTTTTTTCCTACGAATTTCTACAGATATCAAGAGGACGAATTGCATATTTTGATGGGTCCATCTCAGGCTATTTCCGGAGTAATTTCCGGATTCCTTTTGGTCATTATTATAGGAGCTATCCGGAAAAAAGGTATTCCGGGAGTATGGTAAAAAGATCAGCCGGCAGCAACGGAGAAGAAAAAAACAAAAACGGAGTTATCATTTCCTGACAACTCCGTTTTTATTACATTATTATTTGAATGGTTTATTCCTGTACAGGAGCCGATTCTCCGGCATCACCCGCAGGCACATTTGATAAGTTCGGCAGATTCAGGTTCGGATCTACCATTACTTCCTGCTGGTAAGGATTTACATTCGGTTCGTTAACATTTATATGCTTACCGGTAGGTGCAATTCCTGCACATACAATGCTTAAGACAACCACAAAGGCAGCAAGTGACCAGGTTGCTTTTTCAAGGAAGTCAGTTGTTTTTCTTACTCCCATTATCTGATTTGAGGATGAGAATCCCGAAGCAAGCCCTCCACCTTTTGAGTTCTGAATCAATACGATTAATACTAAAAGGATAGCAGCAAGCAAAACTAGAATAGATAAAAATACGTACATTTTATTATGTTATTTTTGAATTTTCAATCAATAATTCCAAAAATCGAATCTGGTCTGCAAAGTAAATGTTTTTTTCCGGAAATTTCAAATATAATTTTCGAATAATCTCCAATGCCTTTTCATATCTTTTCTGTTTAATATAAATTTTAGCCAGTGTTTCTGAGAAAAACTCTTCTTTTTCCTCTTTTTCTTTTTGTAAGACCGGATCCTTTTTTATATCAAAATTCTCCGGTACACTTACGGTTATTTTATTCCCTTCTTCATTTTCCGAAATAAAGTTATCAATCAACTCCTGATGCTGTAGACGAACCTCAGGTTGGGAATTAGCCTCTTCTTCCGTTGCAATTTTGCTATGTGAGTTTAATAGAAAAGATAAATAATCATACGATGCCAGCATTTTTTCCGGCAACGGGATATCTTCGGTTTTTGCCGGTCCTCCTACCGCCGGGATAAGCACCTCTTCTTTCTGGTGCTCCATATCATCAGAAGATAAAAAGGCATCAATAAGGGCCAGTGTCCGATTCTTAATATCATCTGCGGCATGTTGGGAATGTAGCGTACGGCCTTCGGGTTTCAACGGAACACCTTCGATATAATGGTATAATCGGCTCCGGTCTGCCGCATATAATGCTGTCTTAGGCAATTCTTCCGAGAAACGGGCATCATTCAATTGTTGCAGATTCTTCAAATGCAGTATTCTGGCTGTCTGAAAATAAGGATACACTTTAATCAGTGCATCCAGTTCCGAAAGTGTCTGTTCATTCAGTGACACCGGATCAGCCATCAATCCTTCTATGCTTTTAAGAACCATTTTTATTTAAGGTTTTTCATTTTATAATAGAATCCTCTACCAGTTTGCTACCGTAGCGTTAAAAATCATATCGACCAGGTCTTTGACCATTTTGGGAACAATCTCCGGCTCTACATCCGAAAGCATCTGAGTACTATCAAATGTTTCCGAAGTGGAAAAAGTCTGTTCAAAATCTTCATCATGATTCGTATTATTTGTATAACGTACCCGTACTGTAATTGTTAATTGAGTAGAAGCGGCAAAATTATTATCTCTTACACCAAGAGACATAATATTATATCCGATGATTTCTCCTTCCAGATGCAGATCTCCGTTCTGAGGGACAAAGTTCAGTTTGGTCTGCCGGCGGTAGGTATTATTCATCTGTTCATTGAAAAGATATTCCAACTGAGAATATACTAATTCTGCCTGATTAGTAAATTCTCTTATGGAAATGGTTTTTACCTTTTCATAATCAATGGAAGTACCTCTGAACTGATAAGAGACAGTACAGGTCGGCAAAAAGAACATGCACAACAGACTGCCTAACATTATTATTTTATTTCTCATATACCTTAACTATTCCAATCCGTATTCTTTAATCTTCCGATAGAGGGTTCTTTCAGAGATTTTCAGGTCCTGCGCAGCATTTTTCCGTTTTCCTCCATGCCTGGCAAGTGCTTTTTTAATCATTTCTTTTTCGACTTCTTCCAGGGAAAGGGATTCTTCTGCCTCACAAATATCTACGTCCTCAATTTCATGCTTCTCCGGTGTGTTTATATGCAAAGAAGGTAACCCTTCGTTTACCGGAGCAGGAATAAAATTCTCTGCACTTTTTGCCGGAGCGGTAACATTTCCCTGAACAATACCATGTAGTATTTTTTTCAGGTCATTGATCTCCTGACGCATATCAAACAATACTTGGTAAAGGATTTCCCTTTCATTGCTAAAAGTCTGCCCGGAACTTTCCTTTCCACCTTTAAAAATAGCAGGTAATTTTTCCAGCGGCACTTCCGGCAAATATAGTTTAAGCACATCGGCTGTAATTTCCCGGTTTGTTTCGATCACAGATATCTGTTCGGTGATATTTTTCAATTGCCGGATATTTCCCGGCCAGTAATATTCCACAAGAAGATTTCTGGCATCTTCTGTCAACTGCAAAGGCGGCATCCGGTATTTTTCGGCAAAATCCCCGGCAAATTTACGAAATAATAAAATAATATCCTCCGGTCTTTCCCGGAGAGGGGGAATATGAATATTTGCCGTATTCAGTCGGTAATATAAATCTTCCCGGAATTTACCGTCCGTAATTGCCTGCTGTACATTCAGATTGGTAGCTGCAACAATCCGGACATCTGTTTTCTGAACTTTAGAAGACCCGACCCGTATAAATTCACCGGTTTCCAGCACACGAAGCAGGCGTGCCTGTGTCGGAAGAGGTAACTCTCCTACCTCATCCAGAAAAATAGTCCCTTTATCCGCTACTTCAAAATATCCTTTCCGTTCATTCAATGCACCGGTAAAAGATCCTTTCTCATGGCCGAATAGTTCGGAATCGATCGTTCCTTCGGGTATAGCCCCGCAGTTCACCGCGATGTACTGTCCATGTTTTCGCTGGCTGTACTGATGGATAATCTGAGGGAAATTTTCTTTTCCGACGCCACTTTCTCCTGTAATAAGTGCAGAAATATCTGTCGGTGCAATCTGAACCGCAATGTCAATAGCACGGTTCAGGCCCGGAGAATTTCCTACAATCGAAAAACGTTGTTTTACCTGTTGAATATCTACTTTTGCCATATTTCTTTCTACACCTGATAAGGAAAGGGAATTAATTTTTTGCTACAATTATGACAAAAGTACATTTTATTTTCTAAAAATAAAAAGAGAAAAATACGATTCTATTTACTTTAGCCATTATAAATACTTTTCCTATAGAATATAAAAATTATTTAAATAATATTCTACAAGTATATTAATTTCCTTATCCTTAAAAAAATAAAAACAGAATAAATATCCTCTTTGTTTAATCTTCCGGTATCCGTAGCTGAATAAATTTTCTTATTTTTGCATACTATAGGATGTGGTTCGGGGTAAGCATCAAACAAGTTTGAGTTTCGCCTCTCACCTTTCACTATATTTGATGAATAAAAGATCGTATTCCATGAAATTTATCATTCTCCTGTTTTGTATTCTGTTCTCCTCCCTGCTGTATTCACAGGAACCTTTTACAAATCACTCCCCGGAAGAAAATACTTCTTTAAAGGACACTGTTTTTCCTTTTATTATGGGTACCCACCACAGCCTGAGTTTCAAAAAGCCCAACTGGTACTGGTTTCCTCTTACCTGGAGTGCGAAGTGCCAGGACCGTGATATTTCGGGACAGTTAGCTTGTGGGGTTCGTTATTTTGATATCCGGGTGCGGTTTAAAAAAGGCAACGTAATTTCCGGGCACGGGCTGATTGATTATCATATAGATGTATTGGAACAACTAAGCTTACTGGACAGTATTTCTACAGAAGAGGATCCGATATACATCCGGATCATGTATGAGAGCAAACCTTTTCGTAAAAACCCTTCTGTAGAAGAAATGAAAACGTTTATGGATGAATTGAGGGAAACTTACAACAATCTTCTTTTTACGGAATGCCATATCCGTAATCCTTATACCCTGATCGGCACCTATGAAGAGATTCCGAAAAAAAATCAATATCCTTTTTATAAGAACTATGGTGCAAAAAACATTTTTCAGAAAATCAAAGGATTAAAATTTCCCTATCCCAGGCATTTTGCAAAAAAGAACAATAAGAACTTTCCGGCAGATACCCTGACGACAGAGGAACAAATTCTTATTTTCGACTTCATCAATATCGATATATGTCCCTAATTCAATGTGTCAATGTGAAAATATGCCAATGTGCCAATGGAGTAGGTGGCAACTTTTAATCTGAAAAGGGTA
>JAJQEC010000150.1:4948-11907 GCA_021201815.1 Candidatus Azobacteroides sp.
GGTGAAGGATAGATAGCAGGAAATTTTTAATCAGGATATAATTTTATTCTTACATCAGTTATACAAATTCTTCACATTAGCACATTCACATAAATATGAAAATGTGCCAATATGCCAATAAGCCAATGGAATAGGTGGCAACTTTTAATCTGAAAAGGGTAGGTGAAGGATAGATAGCAGGAAATTTTTAATCAGGATATAATTTTATTCTTACATTAGTTATACAAATTCTTCACATTAGCACATTGACAAATTAACACATTGGCTTATTAGCACATTGACACATTTAATTTATTTTTTATTATTTTTGTAGGAAAATTTTCACAATCAGTTTATTAATTAACATCATACAATGAATACTGTTTTAAGTGGCATCCGTTCTACGGGTAATCTTCATCTGGGGAATTATTTCGGGGCATTAAGAAATTTTGTACGCATGCAGGAAGAGAATAAATGTTTTTTCTTTATTGCTGATTATCATTCCTTAACGACACATCCTGATCCGGGAAGCCTGCATGGGAATGTAAAAAACGTACTGACAGAATACCTGGCTGCCGGAATAGATCCTGAAAAATCCACTATTTATATTCAAAGTGATGTACCGGAAGTCTGTGAATTATATCTTTTATTAAATATGCATGCTTACCTGGGGGAATTATCGAAAACCGTTTCTTTTAAAGAAAAGGCACGAAAGCAACCCGAAAATGTAAATGCCGGACTGCTGACTTATCCCACATTAATGGCTGCTGATATATTAATGCATAATGCGGACTTTGTGCCAGTAGGGAAAGACCAGGAGCAGCATCTGGAAATGACCCGGAAATTTGCCCGTCGTTTCAATAACATGTATCAGGTAGAATTCTTCAAGGAACCCAATGCGTATAACTTCGGACAGGAACTCATAAAAATCCCGGGACTGGATGGAAGTGGCAAGATGGGAAAATCAGAAGGAAACTGCATTTACCTAAAAGACGAACCGAAAGTAATCGAAAAGAAGGTAAAAAGAGCCCTTACCGATCAGGGTCCTACTGTTCCGAATCAGGAGAAACCGGAGTGTATAGAGAACCTTTTCACCATACTAAGGGTAGTTTCTACTCCGGAAGTAGTCAATCATTTTGAGGACAAATGGAATACCTGTGAGATCCGTTACGGAGATATGAAAAAACAACTGGCGGAAGACATTATTAAAGTGACTTCCCCTATCCGGGAACGCATCCTGGAAATTGAAAATGACGATGCTTATCTGCATAAGGTCGTAACGGAAGGTGCGGAAAAAGCACGGGAAAGTGCCGGAAAGACATTAGCAGGTGTCCGGGAAATTATGGGTTTTAAGCCTTTCTAAATATATTCCGCCGCAACAGACAAAGGGCACAAAAGTATTCATTATTCATTTCTCCTTTTTGAATGCGTTGTGCCTTTGCGGTGAAAGCAAGAAATCTTCCTTGTCAATAAATCAGCTTTTGCGGAAAAAGAACAACTATTCCGGGATAAATTTGTTTCTTTTCTCCGGATGTATTTATTTTGAATAAGAGAATATTCTATAAAGTAAGTATATCACAAAATAATACGATGCCGGAACATACGTGTTATTTCCAATTAATAATTTTAAAAGAATCGACGGTATCTGGTTTGAGATAATTTTAATGTGAAAAATAAAAATAGTATATGAAAAAACTTTTTGTTCTTTCCTTCCTGCAGTTACTATTCCTTTCTGTCTGCTTCGGTCAGATTACTCCCGACATGATAAGTTCGGTAAGTAATAAAAACAGAATGAACCAATGGGTAGATAGTATCTTTAATAAAATGACGCTGGATGAAAAGATCGGACAGTGTTTTGTGATCACTTTTGAGCCGCAAAATACAACAGCCAATACGAATAAAGTCAAACGTCTGATCAACAATGTAAAGATCGGCGGACTTCTTTTTTCCAAAGGCGATTTTACGGAACAGGCAATTTTCACGAATATGGCCCAGAACCTTTCTTCTGTACCTCTTTTCATTACGCTGGACGGGGAATGGGGGCTTTCTATGCGTCTTGAGGGAACTACCCGTTTCCCTAAGAATGTCATGCTGGGAGCTATTCAGGATCTGGATTTGTTGTATGAATATGGCAGGGAAGTAGGAAGACAGTGCCGGGAGATGGGAATCCAGATGAATTTTGCGCCGGACATTGATGTGAATAGCAACCCGAATAATCCGGTGATAGGAACCCGTGCTTTCGGAGATAATCCTGAGCGGGTAGCACAACTTGGAATTGCTTATTCCCGTGGACTGGAAAGTATGGGAGTCATCTCCGTAGCAAAGCATTTCCCCGGCCATGGAGATACAAAAGAAGATTCCCACAATACCCTGGCAAACGTAACCCGCAGCCGCAGTGAACTGGAAAATATCGAACTCTATCCTTTCCGGAAATATGTAGAGGCAAAACTATCCGGTGTCATGGTAAGCCACCTGTATGTTCCGGCACTTGACAATACTCCCAATCAGCCCGCAACCTTTTCGAAAAAGATCATTACCGACTTATTGAAAGATGAAATGGGTTTTGAAGGACTGATCGTAACAGATGCCCTGGTGATGAAAGGAGCCGGGAGTGGTGATATGTGTGTAAAAGCTTTGCTTGCAGGAAATGATATTTTATTGAATCCGGCCAATCCTGAATCGGAATTTGAGGCGGTAAAAAAAGCGGTAGAAAAAGGAGAGATTCCTCAGGAGTTAATCGATGAGAAATGCCGGAAGATTCTTACTTATAAATTTATCAGCGGACTGGCTGAAAGAAAAGATATACGGACAAGCGGATTAAAAGACAGACTGAATACGCCGGAAGCAGAACTCGTAAACCGCAAACTGAATGAAAACGCCATTACACTCGGGAAAAATGAAAACAACCTGCTTCCATTGAAAGAGCTGGATAAAAAAGAGATGGCCTTTGTTTCTATAGGAGAAGGTTCCCGGACATCTTTCCAGAGAAGTTTACTAGATTATAACAGGAGCGCAGTATATAATATTACTTCCGGAACTACAGCGGCAAGGATAAATACCGTATTGGCCGAGTTAAAAAAATGTGATGTGATAATTGTCGGAATACATTCTACTAAAAACCAGCAGATCGATTTTATCCAGCGACTGATAAAACAAAATAATAATGTCGTACTTACTTTCTTTATTTCTCCTTATCAGCTTAGCCGATATGAACAGGTAATAAAACAGGCTCCGGCAGTCGTGATGGCTTATGAAAATACGCCCTTAGCCATGGAATATGCAGGACAGGCAATTTTCGGAGGAACAGCCTTTAAGGGAATATTCCCTGCTTCTATTAAAGGAGTAATGAATGAAGGAGAAGGGATCATGACAGAAGCAACCCGGTTAAAATATTCTATTCCGGAAGAAGTAGGAATGAAATCCGGCCGGTTGGAACAGATTGAAAGAATAGTCAGGGAAGGACTGGATGCACAGGCCTTCCCTGGTTGCCAGGTATTAATCGTAAAAGACGGAGTGGTAATTTATAATGAAGCATTCGGCTATTTTGACTACAGTCGGAGTAAACAGGTAACGGTGGAAGATGTATATGACCTGGCTTCCGTAACAAAAGCAACGGCCACTGTTCCTGCCATTATGAAGCTGTATGACGAAGGAAAGATCAAACTCAATGACCGCTTAAGTACGTATGTACCTGAACTTAAAGGCACGGATAAAGCCCAGATTACAGTACGGGAAGCTTTATTCCACCAATCCGGGCTCACCTCTTTTATTCCCTTTTACCAGATGGCTATTGACCGGAGCAGCTATACCAGCCCGCTTATAAAGTACAAACGGGATAATACTTACAGTATCCGTATTGACGACAATGCATACGCCAATAAAGATTTCAAGTTTAAAGGCAGCCTTGTATCTACCGAACCCAAACCGGATTTTACATTGCTGGTGGCCGACCATTTTTACCTGCATAAATCTTTTCAGGATAGTATCAAAGCATCTATTGTCCGTTCTTCCCTTAAAAATCCGGGTGGATACAGGTATAGCGATCTGAACTTTATTTTACTGAAAGAAGCTGTAGAAAATATTACCCATCATTCTTTTGACTATTTTACTACCAAAGAATTTTATGCCCGTCTGGGAGCAGGAACAACTACCTTTCGTCCGTTATTCCATGATATAGCCCGGGAAGATATTGTACCTACCGAAAAGGATGATTTCTTAAGGAAACAACTGATCAAGGGTTATGTACATGATGAGGCTGCCGCATTTATGGGCGGTGTGTCCGGTCATGCCGGATTATTTTCCAATGCAAATGACCTGGCCAAATTATTACAAATGTTCTTAAATAACGGAACTTACGGCGGTGAAACTTATCTGAGTGAGGCTACCTGCCAGTTATTTACACAGACGAAAAGTCCGAAAAGCCGGAGAGGGCTGGGATTTGACAAACCGGATGTTTCCAACCCGTCAAAAAGTCCTACTACCCGCGAAGCACCGGGAAGCGTATACGGCCATACCGGTTTTACAGGTACCTGTTTCTGGGTAGACCCGGATAACCAGATGATCTACATATTTCTTGCAAACCGGATTCATCCTCACCGCTGGTATAAAAAGCTAACTCAACTGAACATCCGTCCGCGCATCCAGCAGGTGATTTATGAAGCCATGTAAAAGCTTACCACTTTATCAGTTCCCTGTATAAACGCTGTACAGGCAATCCCATCACGTTAAAATAAGAGCCTTTCATATTCTCCACTCCGATATAGCCGATCCATTCCTGCACCCCATAGGCTCCGGCCTTATCCATCGGAAGGTATTTCTCTACATAATACTCTATTTCCTGCTCTTCTAACGAAGCAAAAGACACCTCCGATACTGCCGAAAAAACTTTTTGCCGGGATAGAGTGGTCAGGCAAACACCTGTTATTACTTCATGGGTTTTCCCTGATAATGCCCGCAACATATTTTTGGCATCTTTTTTATCCTGAGGCTTTCCATACACTTTCCCATCCAGCCATACAATCGTATCTGCCGTGATAATAAGTGTACGGTCGTCCATAAAAGGGAAATAGGCTTCTACTTTCCGAAGGGAAATAAATTCCGGTATTTCCGTTCCTTTTAAATGGGACGGATAATTTTCATCGACATCCGGCAATGTTTTTATTTCATAATCAAGATCTAACCCTGATAATAATTCCTTTCTTCTCGGAGAATTGGAAGCAAGAATGATTTTATATTCCGATAAATTTTCCAGCATTGTTTTTTTTGCAAAGATAAGAAGAATCAAGAATCAAGAGCCAAGACTTTTAAGTCTTAAACACAGAAAGCAAAGACACTGAAAATTTACAAAAAGGGCGTACAACTAATGATATACTATTACTCTATCATTTATTTATCTCTTCTTTCAGGAAACTTTTAGTTCCTTAATCTTGACTCTTGATTCTTGGCTCTTGGCTCCTGATTCTTTCCTATCTTTGCAAAAACATAACCTAACGGCTTCAGCATTGAAAACACAAAAAAAGGTAATATTAGGAATGAGTGGAGGGACAGATAGTTCCGTATCTGCTATTTTACTACAGGAAGCAGGCTATGAGGTAACAGGTATTACTTTTCGCTTTTATGAGAAAGACGATCGGCAGGAATACCTGGCAGATGCGTCAGAACTGGCGGAACGATTGGGAATAAAGCACATGATTGTTGATGCACGAAAACGTTTCCGGGAAAAAGTAATTACTCCTTTTATAGAAGAATATATGGCAGGCAGAACACCTGTTCCCTGCGTCACATGTAATAATAACCTGAAATGGAAATTACTTTCGGAAGCAGCTCATGAATTAAATGCCGGCCATATTGCCTGCGGACATTATGCAAATATAGCATGCATTGCCGGAAATTATTATATTACTGCCGGAAAAGATTCCGAAAAAGACCAGTCTTTTTTCCTTTGGGGTTTATCGCAGGAAATCCTCAGGAAAATAATTTTTCCTCTCGGAGAACTTACCAAACAGGAAGTCAGAGAAATTGCCGCAGCAAAAGGATTTGAGAAAATCGCGACGAAAAAAGACAGCATGGGCATCTGTTTCTGTCCCGGAGATTACCGTTCTTTCCTGAGGCAACATGTTTCTCCTGAAAAACTTACGCCCGGTTTTTTTGAAGACGAAAACGGAAAGATTCTTGGCAAACATGCCGGTTATCCCTTCTATACGATCGGACAACGCCGGAAATTAGGGATTAACCTGCAAAAGCCTGTTTTTGTAAAAGCACTTTATCCGGAAACCAACCGGGTAGTATTAAGTGAATTTGAGGCTCTTAAATGCAGCCGTTTTGAAATAAAGGATTACAACATCATCGATATGGCAGACTTCCGGAAACCTGTTATCTGCAAAGTCCGTTACCGGAAGCAGGCCACTTTGTGTACAGTAAAAACAACCGGGAATGACAGGCTAGAAGTATCACTTCTGGAGCCTGTACCGGCTATTGTTCCAGGACAATCAGCCGTATTCTACGAAGGAGACAGGGTATTGGGAGGAGGAATAATAACATAATGAGTAAACCTCCATATAAAAACTAATGGTAAACTTATATCTGTGTAGCGTACACTTAATCCGTTTTTTATATATTGAATAGGAAAAAGAACTTTTTATAATAGAAATAAAAAAGGAATGAGATTTGCTTATGAAAAAATAACCGGGATGGAGTTGTACGGAAACTTCAAAATTTTTCTTCCTGGTGGTTTTGCTACTTTTGATCCCCCCACTCTTCCCTTCATGGAAGGGAAGTACCTTTTGGCTACGCCAAAAGGGGAAGGGTTTACCCATAGTTGAATAACCCGCAAGAAAACAAAGTTTACAAAGAGTAAAAATGAATCAGTTGGGTTTCAAAATTTCCAGGGGTTTTTATTGGCTGGTTACCACAATGCTTTTGACCTAACCCCACCCCTTTTCCGTAGGAAAAGGTACTCCCCTCGTACGTTTGCATGAGAA
>JAJQEC010000020.1 GCA_021201815.1 Candidatus Azobacteroides sp.
ATGCAAACGTACGAGGGGAGTACCTTTCCCTACGGGAAAGGGGTGGGGTTTGGTAGAAAGCAGCAAGGCAACCCTTCTGGTGTATCAGCCGTGGGTTAACCCTTCCCCTTTTGATGAAGTCAAAAGGTACTTCCCTTCAAGGAAGGGAAGAGTTGGCAGGTTGCCTAAAAAAACACCGCAAAAGACTTGACTTCCTCCTGAAAAAGCAGTATCTTTGAAATGCTGGGGACGGAGTATCAGCCGACTTATCCGCTGTGTTATAAAAGCTCTGGCAACCTTTATCACCTCTTCCGCAGCACCCGGTCAACTCTTTTACCGGAGCACTTTTCCTTTCCCGGTCAGGATTTCATCGTCCAACCAACGGAAAACGTTCGCCCAACCAACGATAAACGAACGTCCAAGCGACGGAAAACGAATGCCCAACGTAAGTTGAACGCTCAGCTTGCCCTTCCGATTGCACAACATCAGCCTATCATTTCCATTACATTATCCAATTGTTTATACGACTTTACCTGACCTTTTTGAAATTTTACCTTAGTCGAAATTTTAAAAATAGTACGACTACCCCGGTTATAAAAACAAAGTATAATGTTTAGGAAATACGGATTTTTCTTTTTCCGGTTGCTCTATTGCTTTTCCGGAAGCTCCTCTTTAACTTCATTAAAAGAGAGACAGTTTCTTAAAGGAAAGAGTACCGGATATTTTATCATCTACTTTCTATTGGAATGATGGGACGTTTCATAATAAGCAGGAAGAGAAAATGGATTTTGTTTAAAAACGACAGGATTTCAACAGGTATAAACAAATTAATCGTCTGCAATTAACTTTTGTTATTCCTCTTAAAGGAATAACAAAAGAGTTAACTTATTCCTTCTATAAAGGAGAATCCTGACCAAGATGGAAATTTTAGTATGGATTTGTTTTTCTTCTGTAGGAATATAGTGGTTATTATAATAACTAAGAGGCAAAAAAGACCTTCATCCAACTGATCTTCAATTGTACCTCTTTTCTGATTCTCAATTTTTTAAGCCCCTTACCTCTTAGTTTATTTTATTTCGTTTCTAATAACTCCTTTATTTTTTTGTGTGCGTTGGAAACTGCTTCGTTGTTTTCCAGAAAATAAATAGTTATTCTCTCTTTTTCCGGCAAAACTGTAAATAACTCCGGATAAAACAGATATACAGGAATAAGGTCATCCCATGCGTGCATATGTGCCGACGCTACTACCGGTTCAAGTATACCTTCCGTATGTGTTTGTATGATTTTTTGTACATACGGAGTATGTATGTCCCTAATATTATCTATGTATTCTTTATTGACAGGAATGGGATGGGGTTGGGCAGATATGACCGCTATTTCCATTCCACTTTGCAATATTTTTTCTGCGGCTTTACTGTCTGCCTGATAATTGGCACCCTGGATAAATTTCTGATGATCATTATACCAGAGTACTTTCTGTATTTTCCCGGATATATCCGGTGTTTCTGTCACTACATCGTGCAGATTCGTAAAAGAACCGAGGCAAATATATAAAACATTTTCGTTACTTTCAGAAAGTTTTTTCCTAATTAATTCTTTTGCTGATTTGAAAAGAGGGGCTTTTTCCGGAGAATCTTCTCCCCATTTTATAAGTTGTGATTGTCGGCGCCATCCGGGAGCCGGATTCTCAAGTGTCCTTCCGGTGCCTACCGGGATCTCTTCTCTTTTTAGTTCAGACAGAAGACAATGGATTTTCCCGGCTGTTTCTTCAGGAAGGAGCGCTCCTTCGGATGATACGATTGCCAGTACCCGGATTTCCGGACGGGAAAGTAGCATGCAGATTGCCCGCAGGTCATCGGCTGCTCCGTCCGTGTCAATAATCACCCGATACCGTTCTTCTTCCGGATGTGCCCATGCGGAGAGGCACACCGGTAAAAAGAAGAGGTATAAAAAAAATTTCTTCAATGTTTCCTAGTAATTGTTTAAAGCGATATTTATTCCTCCCAGCACGGTAAAGCCTGGCATCGGATACCCTTTCATAATTTCATAATTTGCATCTGTCAGGTTTTCTCCTTTCACAAAAATATCAATATACCGGACAGGACGATAGGAAATCTTCACATTTAGCAGTCCGTAAGTTTGTTTTTCCGGTGTATCGGATAACTCTGTATACACTTTATCTACCAGTTGATAGTTAGCGCTTACATTCCATTTTTTCAGATGATAACTGCCGGAAAGGGAAAATTGCTGTTTGGGAGCGTATAAAATCGGATCTTTCAGATGAAGATAAGAATAAATTCCCTGAAATCTTAAATTCTGAAGTGCCTGCCATTTTAAAGATAGTTCCACCCCTTTATTGGTAAATTCTCCGGAATTCTGATTGATTCTTATGTCATTTACCGTACCTACCTGAATCAGGTTACTACCATCCGCAATGTATCCGGTCAGTTCGGTTTGCAAACGGCCATTCAGAAAATTCTGCCCGACAGAAAGTTCATAATTTACCATCCGTTCCGGTTTCAGGTCGGGATTAGCAGCAGCCCATGCTGCTTTGTAAAATAATTCCCTGATCGTAGGACTACGGAAACCTTTAGAAACAGAAGCCTTTATTACGGTATTTTCAAATGGACGGTAAGCCAGTCCTCCCTGTGGTACCCATTCATTACCGAATGCTTCGTTGTATTCCAGACGTACTCCGGCATTGAATGTCAGTTTATCAAAAAATGTATGTTGCATGATCAGGTATCCGGCCACTTCATAAAGAGTAGTATCTGCCCATTCCCTGTTGAGGACAGCAGGGTCCATCATATCATCCCATGCATGCCCACCATATTGTTTATAGTCAAACCCGGCAGTTAGAAGGTTTCCCGGAAAGAGCCGGAAATTCTGGTATAATGTAGCCCCGAAATTACGGTCATTCGAACGGAAATAGAAATCACGTGGCGTTCCCCCCTCTGCATATCCGTCGTTTATTTTATGTCTTCCGAAATTGTAGAATAGTTTCAATGCACCATCACTTTTTTCGTGGTTATTTTCCAGTGTGAGGGAAGCTACTCCCCGGAGGATATCCGCTATATTGTCAAACATCGGTCTATCCACGGTTCCCGGATTCTGTGCTTCATACGAAGCAAGACTCACATCTCCCCATAAACGGAAATTATCGGAAAAATTATATCCCGAACGGGCATATGCATTGGTAATATGAAAATCCGAATTATCCCGATGTCCGTCGGTCCGGTCATGATTTATAGAAATAAAACCATCGTACTTTCCTTTTTTCAGTCCGGCGTTTGCCATGTATTTCTGTGTGTTGTATGAACCATACATAATACGACCGTTTGCACTCCATCCTTCCCGATCCTGTTTGCGGGTAATTATATTAATTACTCCCCCCATTGCATTACTTCCGTAGAGAATAGATCCCGGTCCACGGATCACTTCCACTTTTTCTACGTCCGAAGCTACATACGCATCAGGAAGATGGTGTCCCATAATTCCCATATATTGCGGATGGCCATCTATCAGTACAAGTACTTCCGTTGTCGGAGCACCACCTACACCCCGTAGGGTAATTCCCCCTGACCCTCCGGAAGATACTCCGAATCCGGTTACTCCCCTTTCTGTCACAAACATGCCAGGTACCCGTTCGGATAAGACCGGAAGCAATGCTGATTCACTGCTTTCTTCTATTTCCTGCCGATCAATCACGGAGATTGTCATCGGGATATTATTTCGGTTTACCTGGGAACGTGTTCCTGTGACTACTACTTCATTAATAGAAAGGGTATCCTGTTGAGAATATACCAGCAAAAAGACGGTAGAAAACAGGAAAATACTCCATGCATGTTTCTTCTTCATATAAGTTTCGTGTTACGAATATATAAATTGATGTTACCCTTAGGGTAAAAAAATTATTCTTTCATATATGCTTCGTCTGCTCTTGACATGATCAGTTTTCCATGTCGGATACCTTTCAGGGTAATCAGCTTATCGGATAATTCGGTCAGTTTGTATGATTTCCCTTTTACAGCGATAATTTCAAACGTGATAAGAGGAGACAGGAAAAAGTGCTGGATGGATAATATTTCCTCTGTATATTCCTGTTCGATTTTTACGATTTTATTTAATAGCTCCCTTTTTTCGTTATTATAAATAAGAGTAATGGCTCCGGCGACAATATTATTACATTGCCATTTTTTTTCCACAATATTTCGTTCGATCAGTTGCCGGATCGCTTGTGATCTGTTAGGGAAGTTATTAGTCATTACGTAATTGTCCAATGCTTCCAACAATTCATTTTCCAGAGAAACTCCAAAACGGGAGACAGGCATTGTGTTACTTTTTATTGAAATCGTGTGACAAAGATAGAGGAAAAACTAAAAATTAAAAGTTAAAAACAATAAAAATTAAGAGAATGTATCGAAAGTAAATTTCAGATGAGATCAGATTCCGATTGATAAGTTAAGAATTCCGGAGGACCTGAATGTGAACCAATGGTCAGAAAAGCTAGTAACCGCAGGTAAAACCCGAGGAAACAAATAACATCTCTTTTCCTGAACTCCGCACCCTTTTAGGGTTGTGTTGAGAGGGGAACTTATCTGTTCCGGGCTTCATCCGCGGTTACTCACATTTGATCCCATTCGAGGTCATGGGTTACAGTTTATAACTTTGTAAAAAAACGATTGTACTTTTAACACATCTTCTTAATTTAAAGTTATGCCCTTTTAATTTTTCTCTTGCTTTTTTGTTGTAGTTAGCTCTGCCGAATGTTGTTTCTTTGAATTCTTAGTTTAAAGAAGCTAAATAATATTTCGCATAGCTCATTCGTGATTCTTTTTTATTATCGTATCCGAATTTGTAAATAAATAATATATTAATCCGGGAATAATAAATGTGCTTCTTTTTCTTTAATGGCTATGAGGCAACGTCTCATACTCATAAGCAAGCTACTTCTTATTTTCTTATTTCTTTATGAGTTTTTAGCTTTCCACCATTTTTTGTCTGTTATTGAACATGATGACGTATGTTACAGCCGCAATAATCATTATTAGTCCTATAAAACTCAAGGAAGTAAAACTTTCCGAAAAGACCAGGACACCACATGTTACTGCAACCAGAGGTTCTGCAGATCCTAGAATGGATGTCATCGTAGAGCCTGCATATTTCACTGCTTTTACCAGAAAAAGGTTTGAAATAACAGTTGGAATAAGTGCCAGGAGTAACAGATTTATCCACGCCTTTCCATTCGGCGGCAGATGGATACCGGTAGTAAAGGCAGACAAAAAGCCGAAGATAACCGAACAGAACAACAAGACATAGAAGATAATCACATTGCTATCGGTCTCCCTTATACCTTTGAGGTTCAGTCCGACAATATAAAGAGCATACGTAATGGCTGTAGATAAAGCCAGCATTATACCCAATGGATTAGAAAACCCTTTTCCTGTCCATGAAAGGGCACTTACTCCTATAATAGTAAGAAGTCCTGCTATAAATAAATGTCCGGAACTCTTTTCCTTATAAAAAAGAATCATAAAAAAGGCAACCAGAACCGGGTACAGGAAATGAATTGTGGTTACAATACCGCTGGAAATGTAAGTATACGAATAGATGAGTGCCATTCCGGTAGCTGCATATAATGTGCCAAGTCCCAGCAGTTTCCCGAATATGGGAAGTGAAATTCGTAAATCTTTTTTTTCCGATTTACACAATATCCAGACGGCAATTGCTGCAATAAGGTAACGATAAAACAGAATAGGACTTTCTCCCATCCGAGCCGTCATCATTAATGGTATCGTAAATAACGGAATCATACCGAAAGTAGCAGAAGAAATCAAGGCAGAACCGATTCCCAGTATTTTATTTGTTTTTTTCATATGCCTTATCTTTTAAAATAATAAACCTGTTTTTATGGATAAAATTAGCTATCTGTTTTCCCATAATTTATGATGTGATGATAGTCGTTTATAATGAGCAAATACCTTGCCACAATAAGGCATAACTGCTTGTTTTTCACTATAGATTCTTAAAATATATAAGAAAGTTTGAAAGCAGAAAAATACTACCGGAGCCGGAGTGACGCATGGAAGCTTAAATAATCCATTCCGCAAGTGTCTTGTAACATGTACAGAAAGAGTTAAACCATGGAGATAAGCATGTAATTGTAATTGGTAATTACGATATTCCTGTATGCAACCCATCTGTGGTTTTACCACTAGAGAAACATGTCTTCTCTCCCGAAAAGTATCCTTTTTATATGATATAATTATTATTTTAAAAGAGCTGTCATACCTAATGGGAAGATTCAACAAAACTCGGTTCTGTAAAATTAGTTCCGTCAGTATAAGACGAGAGTTTTTTTGATACTATTTCATTTTTTTCCAATAGCTCTTCTTTAGAAGGAATATGCCCGTCGAACAAAATCTGAGACGGAGTCATATCGATTGCTTCACTGTTCATCACCAGTATTTGTACCACACTTTTATCCATAAAGCATACCGGACAATAGATCTTATTCCAGAATATTTCTATTATTTCCACATGCAAATAGGAAAACAGGGGGAAAGATTGCTGAATATCCAGCCATTCAAGCTGTATATTCCTTGCTTCCATTGTACAATCCACGATTTTTGCCCGGATTGTTCTCAGGTCCGAACGTTCTATTCCCCTCAGTTTAATTGCGTCCGAGGCTGATAGGTGTACGTCTCTCAAACATAATTCATCCGATCCTGTAAAAGAACTGCTTTCCCATCCCGATATTGTTTCCCATCCGGAAATCTTACCTCCGGTAATTTTTGCTCCGTCCACCAGAATAGTACATGAAGAATTCCCATGTAATGCCTGATTCCGCGTTTGGTTAAAAATACTTTGTCCGATATTTACTTTCGAAATCAGGCATTCATTAATCTCAAATCCATCCGGACAAACTGCCTCCTGAATAATTAACTCCTGGCCTCGGTAATTCCGGAAACAGCAATTATTTATATTCGCACAACCGATTCCGGGCTTTCCCAACACCAATGTATCAAAAATTTCCGGTAATCCCGTAATCTCTTTATCCGGTTCATTTTCCGGATTAAAGTCAAATACATGAAAATAAAATTCCTGATCGTCCCGGACTGTCCGGCAAACAGGGAGAATGTAGACATGGCTCTTCCAGGGTATGGAAGCTGCAGCAGTAGTCCGGTGGGAAACCTTTCCGGAAGGATATAATATCAGTATATGCGGATTTTCGGGTGTGCCATTATCCAGTTGCCGTATAATATCTTCCACATACAGGCCGTCCTCCACATAGATTACATTCGTCGTTGCTATCAGTTCCTTGTCCCGTTTTCCGGTATTATGCCCGTACATTCGGTTTGTCCTGTTTCTCTTTCCGAGAGCTGTGTCACCTTTCGGTAAAGTTCCCGGAATCGGTTTTATTCCGGAAGTGATGAACCTTTCATTTGTTTCTGCTTTCATAGATATATTGTTTATTTGTCCTTCTTAAAGAATTAATTTCAACCTTCCTTTTAATAAGAAGATACAAATATATCAATTTTGATATATTATCCTGTTTTTTTCTCTATTATTTTATTTTTTTCTTTTTGACATCATTCCATTAGAAAGAAGAAATTTAATTTCTTCTTTCTTTGATAAGTCCCTATTTTTCTGTGTTTAACACAATTTTATCTGGAGGTTATAAAGTTAGAGGTAGAACTCAAATTTGATATTTTATTTTAACGTGATTTGAACCTACGGTTTAAAAAACAAAAAGTTTCCGGTTTCCATATTAGCCAGCAAATGCGCCTTGTATGTTCTCTCTTTCTATTCGATCTTTCTTTCGCCAGATAAATAAAAAAGTATTTTTCCGGAAATAAATTTTATTATATTTGGAAAATGCTTTTTGTTTCTTCAATCCGATTAAAAACAGAAAAGAACTCTTAATAAATTATACCGATATATCTGCCTTCAGACTTTGTGCGGAGATATTGGATAACCTAAAAAACTGAAAAAAATGACGACAAGTAAACATGGAATTGACTTTATTGCTTCCCATGAGGGGCTTAGCCTGACAGCATACAAATGCCCTGCCGGAATCTGGACCATTGGCTATGGGCATACAAAAGGTGTAAAAGAGGGAGATATTGTCACACTTAAAAAAGCAAGAGAATTTCTGAAAGATGACCTGAAAGATGCGGAAAAGGCCGTGAATGCAAACCTTTCCGGTCTGACACAAAACCAGTTTGATGCACTTGTCTCGTTCGTTTTTAATGTAGGTTCCGGGAATTTTTCAAGTTCTACTCTCCTGAAAAAAGCAAAAGTAAATCCCAATGATCCGGATATTGCTAACGAATTTGCCAAATGGAATAAAGGAGGCGGGAAAGTCCTGCCCGGTCTCACAAGAAGGCGTAAAGAAGAAGCAGAGTTGTATTTTTCCTGAATTTATTCTTTTTAGCGGAGGGTCTTGAGTTAGAAAAAAAGCATAAAACTCCTTTTAAATAAAGAAAGGGTAAATAAAGAGAAATTGTTTCTTAAAAAAGAAGGATTAATTTAATAATATTTTTGTTATCAGTAAATTAAAAGGGGAGGTCCGTAGTTTCGGACTTCCCCTTTTCTGTCGGGATGACTGGATTCGAACCAGCGACCACTCGCCCCCCAGACGAGTACTCTAAACCGGACTGAGCTACATCCCGCTTTTGCGCTGCGAAAATAATATAATTTTCTGAACTAACAAAACAAATAAATAACAACCCGGGGATGCATTTAAAAGAAAGTCTGATAAAATAATTGAAAGATCAGGAAAGAGATACCTGGTCCCGAAAATAATTAATTTCGAAGCTCCGACAGGTTAATGACAAACAGGATATATTATTTTTACATGTTTCTTTTCATTGTACCTGAAGGAGCTAATTCATACCATTCAGATTTTTTCAAAAAATTTGATCTTGTATTTCTTTAATCTTTCCAGAAAATACTGTTCTCTTTGTTCCTCGTCCATCATCGGATAAATGCTTGGGTCACAGTAGTCTCTGCAAATTCGCATTAATACAACAAATGCCAGTTGGTTATCGGGTGCATGGAACGGTTGATACTTTTCTACCAGATTCGTTAACTGTTGGCATTGTTTACTTGTCATTGTGTTTCTTGATTTCATGATCAGTAATTTTAAAAGTGTTTGTGTTTTATAAAGATTAAATTAGGAAAGTATTTCCTCTTATTTTTTGTTATTATATAAATAAAGAATATGGTATTTCTTATAAAAATTATAGCAAAGAGATAGAAAAAACAATTTCTAAATCAGCCCTACAATCTTTAGGTACATAAATAAAATAATTTTTGCTTATTATAAAGTTTGTAATAAGTATTATATACACATAAATATGTTAAATAATATATGTTTAATGTGTTAGATTATTTTTATTGTTAAAAGTTTAATTGATTTAAATTTTATAAATATATAAATGTTTATTATTGTATCTTTTTTATTTGTTTGAATTAAGTTAAATCCATGAAAATAAGAGTATTATTCTTAGGTGTTTTTGTAGAAGATATTTATTATTTTAATTATTAATACTTAAGTAAATTAAAAAATGAAGGTTACAGAATAATATTGTATTTGTAAATAAATTATTCAAATTAAAATGAATAATAAATATATGGGTCTTTTTTTGTTACTATCTGCTACCGGATGTTTATGATAATCCGGTAAATAAAAAGGGATAAGATTTTCCTACGACAAAATATTCGGAGGGATAATGATAACCCGAGACGGCAAGCCGTAAAACAATTATTACATTTAAACTTTTCTTTTTGATTTCTTGTTTTACTTTTATATAATAGTATACATGTCAAACGATTGTTACAGGATAGATAGATATAAGTTTGCGTGTGGACCTTTTATATAGAAAATACTTTATTTTTATATAACTGTTGCTTTTTAAGAATAAGAATGGACGAAAGAATAGAACACGATACAATGGGGGAAGTGAGGGTTCCTGCTGAAAAATACTGGGGAGCACAAACTGAACGTTCAAGGAAAAATTTCAGGATCGGAGGAAAAAATGCGATTATGCCGATTGAAATTATCCATGCTTTTGCTGTTTTGAAAAAAGCAGCAGCCATAGTTAATCATGAATCACGTATCTTGTCCCGGGAAAAACGGGATCTCATTGTAGCTGTTTGCGATGAAATAGCTGCCGGATTATTGGATGACCAATTTCCTCTGGTTGTCTGGCAGACAGGATCCGGAACACAAACCAATATGAATGTCAATGAGGTAATCGCCAATCGGGGGCATGTATTGGCAGGAGGAAAACTGACGGATAAGAAAAAACTCTTTCACCCTAATGATGATGTTAATAAATCCCAGTCTTCCAACGATACTTTCCCTACTGCAATGCACATTGCAGTTTACCGGATGATTTCGGAAATAACATTGCCTGGTCTTGAAAAACTAAAAGATAGCCTGGGAAATAAATCCAGTGGTTTCATGCACATTGTAAAAACCGGACGTACCCACCTGATGGATGCTACTCCCCTTACTTTGGGACAGGAATTCTCCGGATATGTAAGACAACTTGATAATTCCCTACGTGCTATCAGAAATGCCCGGGAGCCTGTAAGGGAACTTGCATTGGGCGGTACTGCCGTAGGGACTGGCCTGAATACTCCACCGGGATATGCCGAACAGGTTGCAAAGAAAATTGCTGAGTTAACCGGATATCCTTTTATTTCTGCCATCAATAAGTTTGAAGCACTGGCAACACATGATGCTCTCGTAGAACTAAGTGGCGCATTAAAGCGGACTGCTGTTTCCTGTATGAAAATCGGAAACGATCTCCGTCTGCTGGCTTCCGGACCCAGAAGTGCAATCGGAGAAATAAAATTACCGGAGAATGAACCGGGTTCTTCCATCATGCCGGGAAAAGTAAATCCGACACAGGTAGAAGCATTAACGATGGTGGCTGCACAAATAATGGGAAATGATAATACTATAAGTATCGGTGGGGCAATGGGAAATCTGGAACTAAACGTATTTAAACCGGTCATTGCGGTAAATGTTCTTCAGTCTGCCCGTTTGCTGGGAGATGCGTGCCTGTCTTTCAGCGAAAACTGCACGGAAGGAATCGAACCTGACTTATCCCGCATAAAAATGCATCTCGATAATTCATTGATGCTGGTTACAGCTCTGAATCCGTATATTGGTTATGAAAATGCAGCAAAAATAGCCAAAGCAGCTTATAAGGAAAATAAAACATTGCGTCAGGCAGCCATAGAATCCGGATTACTTACTGGTGAACAGTTTGATGAATGGGTAAATCCGGCACAAATGACAGGAGAAACAAAAGGGCCAGAAAAAAAAGAAACTAAGTAGAGGCGAATGTCAGAAGAAAAGAATTTAAAGGCCAATAAAAGACATGCTATATTATATGGTATGAATAAAAAACGATAAGATAGGAATGTGATAGAGAGTTATTCATTAGTTTTATCTTTTACTGTATTATTATCTTTCTTCAGGTTTTTCTCTTCTTTTTATTTATTTTTTATATTTTATAAGTACAGCAAGTTTATTGCTTATCCATATTTTTCCACTTTTTCAGTAGTTTTAAATACAATTTTAAAATTCTTGTTCATTTGTAGACTGTTGTAGCAACCTCTCTTCCGATTTTTATTTTTCCATTTTTATTTTCCTTGAATCTGAATTTATTTGTGTGTAGGTTTCTTTAATAAATTATTTTTTTTATTTTTTGATT
>JAJQEC010000109.1 GCA_021201815.1 Candidatus Azobacteroides sp.
ATACAAAAGGAAACATGCAAAATTACATCTTTAAAGCATCCCAAATACAAAAAAAACAACACCTACGTAAAAAGAATACCTATAATATAAGATATTATAAAAAAAGAGTAAAAACAGAAAAAGTCTCTTATGTATGTCCAACACATATATTATCCGGAATCAAATTACTATTTTCTTTTTATTGTGATAGAATGGTTTATCCATATCAAACAAGGACGGTTTTCATTGAAAATAATTGGAAATTTATTTATATTTGGATTTTGACAATATTTCCTGAGAATGCTGATTCTTCATTAATTCAGGTAAAGACACCTTTTTATTTTTAAGCATGTATTGAGTTATAATTCTCCATCCCAGAAAAGGGCCTATCTGTGCAGGATATTCATCTTTAAAAAATGCAGACCGTGTTGCTTCACCCATATATTTTGAGATAGTTAAATAATCAGTAGTATATAAATGTTGGTTTTCTAACACATAATGCCATAAGGATTTTTCATTTTTAAGACAAAGATCCAGTTCCTCACGGGTGAATCCCAATAGTAAAGTATCTGGTATTTCTGTAAAAGCTTGTAAAGCATACAAAATTTTACCATAATATATTATGTTATCTATTAATCTATTCTCTTCCCCCATTTCAAATTCTGAGAATAACCAACCTTTCAAATAGTCCGGAACTATTCTTTCCCGAACCATATTCTTTATCTGGTATTCTTTAAAGTAACTATTATATAAGAGATAATCCTTTCCCTGATATTTATCGATACTTATCGATAAAATATTTTCTCCAACAACAACAGATTGGTTTAATCCGGACACATGCATAAAAACAGTAGGGATTCCCTTTTCCGGAAAATAAAATTGAAATTCCTGAAATGCTTTTCCTAAGGAAAATGCAATATCCGAAACAGAATCATAAGATGCTTCTGTATTTTCATATAAATCCATCATAATAGAATCAGAAAAGAAGGCACGGATTTTAGATCGAATTTCCGGATCGTTTGGTTCTCCCACCCCTATTATATATTTCGTGTAAATAGAAAAAAAGTTATAATTCTTTATTATTTCCTGTGGCAATTGATCGTCAGGTGAAGTAATCCAATGATACAGCCATTTATCAAAACGATGAATATTAACGGGTTGTACTTGCATTCTAGCGATAGAATCCGGTTCCTGACCGGACATTTTTCCTTGATTACAAGCAATACAAGAAAAGGTAAATAAAAAAACAAGAATAATATTTTTAATTGCCATTTTATCAAAAGTTAAATGAATAGAAAGTTAATTTGTTATCACACAAAATTAAAATTAAAAAACCATTCTTACAAATTCCTTGTTTATAAACAATATTGAATTATAAAATGATTTTTGTATTATTGTTATTAAAAAAAACAACATACTTTTGCAGCTAATAATAATTTGCAGGCAAAAACAAAAGAGGAAACCATGGAGACTTCTTACCAACTAGATTCGTTAGATGAAAAGATATTAAACTTAATTATCAATAATGCTCGAGTACCTTTCTTGGAAGTTGCTAGAGAATGTGGTGTATCCGGAGCAGCTATTCATCAAAGAATTCAAAAACTTATAAACATCGGCGTAATAAAAGGTTCGGAATTTTTAATAGATACGACTAAAGTCGGATATGAAACCTGTGCATATATAGGTATTTACTTAAAAGAACCGGAAGATTTCAATGCAGTACTGGATGCATTACAGAAAATTCCTGAGGTGGTAGAATGTCATTATACTACAGGTCAATACGATATGTTTATCAAATTGTATGCAAAGAATAACCAGGATTTATTAAATATCATCCATCAGAAACTTCAACCCTTGGGACTTGCACGAACAGAAACACTTATCTCTTTCAAAGAAGCTTTCCGGAGACAAATTCCTATCCCAAAGTAAGATTAAATGACAATATTAATATCTATTTATAGATCTCACACCTAAACATTTCTATGGATATTTTATTACAATGGGGTTATCTTGGTCTTTTTATCGGTTGTTTTCTTGCAGCTACTATATTACCGTTTAGTTCCGAAATCCTGGTTACCGGATTATTATACGCCGGAGCAAAGCCTTTTTTTGTATTTATCATAGCAACTCTTGGAAACTGGCTAGGGAGTATCTCTACTTATTATATCGGCTGGCTGGGAAAATGGTCCTGGATAGAAAAATGGTTTAAAATCAGTCCTGAAAAATTAGAAAAACAAAAAAATAAAATCTCCAAATATGGAAGTTTCCTTGCCTTTTTTGTTTGGCTGCCGGGAATAGGAGATGTATTTGCATTGGGTTTAGGTTTCTATAAAATAAATACTTACAAATGCATTCTTTTTATGCTGATAGGAAAGGCATGTCGGTTTGCTATTTATATTCTTTTATATAAATATGCCAGTGAATGGCTTGGTATTAGTGGTTTATAACTAATATTTTAGTTTTATTCTGCTTTCAAAGACACAAATTTTATTTTAGCATAAGTAATAAAAAGAGAAAGAACAGCCAATCCCACGATAGCAAAATTAATAATGAAAAATTTTTGTACAATCTTTATCGTTCCGAAAAATATTCAAAACAAAGGAATAAAATTTTCCATGAAAAAGATCTGATAAAATAATCCCTATTTCCTTCTACTTATAGTAACAATAAAAGGTGGTAATTTATAACCAATCAGGATAAAACGTGCATATATATTTCTAATCGTCTTCTCATTGGGATTTTCAAAAAGGAATTTAAAGTAAACATCGGCAAGAGAAACTGTGGAAAAAATCAGAGAATTTCTGAAAAGAAAAGGAAAATATCTATCTTTGATTTCTATAAAAATAATGATTAAAAGTAGTATAAAAAACAATATTTCCATGACTTTTTGTAAATTCTAACAAATGTTTTGTCAACAAGTAAAATAGAATTGACTAAAAATGTTAGGTAATTCCATTATTTAACCACTCTTTCCATTCAGCAGTTCTTCTATTTCCCTAATAATAGCAGACCGTTCCCGAATTTCTTGCATTGTTAAATTAAGGGTAGATTCTTCAGCAGCTTTCTGTAAATACTGTACACATTTATCATATTGTCCTGTATTAGCATAAGCTACCGCCATTTTTAATGCAAGATCCGGGTAAGCTGGCTTAAACAATTCAACCTTCTCATAATAAAAAACTGCTTCTTCATCCTTTTCTTGTTTTTGCTTCAGTAAAGCCAAGGAATAAATAATATCTATTTGTTCATCTTCATTTTCAGAAAGAGTTAATGCCTGAATATAGTTTTCTTCTGCTTCTTTTAATTTATCCAGAGACATAAGGACATCTGCTTTCAGAAATAACAGATTACTATCTGTCGGCAATAATTCTATCGCTCTTTCCAAATAAGGTAAAGATTCCAGAAAAGCTTCTCTGTCCAATAACAAATAAATTATTTTCTTCAACGATAGAATACTTTCTTTATTTACATCTAAAGCCTTTAAAGCATAGTACTTAGCCTTTTCAAAATCCTGCATTTCCGTATAACACTCTGAAATAAGAATATAAGGTGTTTCATCATCGTTATTTATTTGTGTGTATTCCAGAAATGTTTCTACTGCTTTTTCATAATTACCGTTCAAAATAAGATTATTCCCTTTCATATAAAGGGTCCTATCATCATCTTCATCTATAATAAGAGAAAAATCGAAAGCTTCAATCGCTTTTTCATAATTACCGTTCAAGCTATATAATTCTCCAAGATCAGTCCAATCTTCTGCAGAATAAGGATCAATATCCAATACCTTGTTATAAGCAACAATTGCCTTATCGTATTCCTCCAGCAATCTGTTATTATCTCCTATCTCCCTGTATAAATCTATACTATTAGGAAATTTTTCAATTCCTTTTTCCAAGTATAGCACCGCTTCCCGAAACATTTCTACAGACTTCAAAATATCGGAAATGTCCAGAAAATCATATTCATCTTCTGATTGTTCCAATATCACATCAAATATGCTAAGAGCAGATTGAGGATTATTCGTATTTAAAAAGATTTCTGCTTTTAAAAGCAATGTATCTGAATCTGTAGGATTAACTGTTAAATGATTAGCCAATGACAATGCTTCATCATAACTTCGGTCAAAAATCAGAGTTTTTACTTTTTTAAGTAATAAGCCATGATGTCCGGGATGCTGCTTTAGTCCTTCATCAATGACGGTTTTAACAGCATTCGAATCTTCACGCATATCGTAAAAATCTGCAATTTCTTCAAATTCATCAGAATCGAAATATACGCTTTTCCCGTTCTGAATCATTCTTTCATAGCGGGATAATAAATCTATTATATTCTTTTGTGTCATGTAATATTAACTCACACCAATAAAAAGGTTTTACCTTAATCCTACAAGAAATAATACCGATACAGACTTAAGGAGAAAACAAATATTAAAAAGAATGGGCTTTATAATGCCCATTTTTATAACAATCATTTTTTATTAAAACCATTTTATAATCGAAATGTTCACCTTAAAAATCAAATAAGCTATCTTACGATGTTTTAAACATGAATAAAATAGCAAAACCGACCTCATATGTATCCAAGTATTGTGTATAATACTTAGAAATATTTAGTTTCTATCTGCAGTAATTATTTAGAACTAATTTTGCTCCAACTATCTTTTAAAGAAACAACTCTATTAAAAATCAAACGATTTTCTTTTTCCGAATCAGGATCCACAACAAAATAACCTAAACGTTGAAATTGAAATTTATCACCGGGCTTTGCATCTTTCAATACTTCTTCTACCCGACAACCGGTTAGTACCTGCAATGAATCAGGATTAAGAAAAGAAAGGAAATCAGCCTCCTTATCTTCATTCGGGTTTTCAATATTGAACAAGCGATCATATAATCTTACTTCTGCTTCCAAGCTATGGGATACCGACACCCAATGCAAGGTACCTTTGACTTTCCGGTTTGCTTCAGGCATACCACTTTTTGTCTGTGAATCATACTCACAATATATTTCCTCGACTTCCCCGGCTTCATTTTTTTTGTATCCTGTACAACGTACAATGTATGCATTTTTTAATCTCACTTCTTTTCCCGGACTTAAACGGAAGTACTTTTTAGGAGGATCTTCCATAAAATCATCCCTTTCTATGAATAGCTCACGGGTGAAAGCAATTTTATGGGTTCCCATGGATTCATCTTCCGGATTATTTACTGCGGTCATCATTTCCACCTCATCTTCCGGGTAATTTGTGACGATAAGTTTTACTGGTTTCAATACAGCAGAAACCCGAGGTGAACGTAAATTAAGGTCTTCTCGGATAGCACTTTCTAACAGGGAAATATCATTTACAGCTTCATATTTTGTATAACCTATTTTATTCACAAAATTCTTAATAGACTCAGGCGTATACCCACGACGGCGTAAACCAGAAAGAGTAGGCATACGAGGATCATCCCATCCATTCACATATCCTTCTTTTACCAATTGCAATAACTTTCTTTTACTCATTACCGTATACGTAAGGTTTAAACGGTTAAATTCCGTTTGTCTTGGCCGGTAATCACTATCTTTTAGCTGCTCAATAAACCAGTCATAAAGAGGACGGTGTACTTCAAACTCCAACGTGCATAATGAATGGGTAATTCCTTCGAAATAATCACTCTGTCCGTGAGCAAAGTCATACATGGGATATACTTTCCATGAATCTCCTGTGCGATGGTGCGGATGGTTAATAATACGATATATAATAGGGTCCCGCATATGCATATTCGGAGAACCCATATCCACCTTTGCTCTTAACACTTTACTACCTTCCGGAAATTCTCCTTTATTCATTCTCTCAAACAAATCCAGATTCTCTTCTATACTTCTATTACGGAAAGGACTTTCTATTCCGGGTTGGGTAGGAGTACCTTTTTGTGCACTGATAACATCTGCAGGCTGGTCATCTACATATGCCAATCCTTTTCGGATTAAATCAATTGCAAAGTCCCATAATTTCGGGAAATAATCAGAAGCATAAAACAACCGGCCTTCCCAATCAAATCCAAGCCAATGAATATCTTCCATAATGGAATCTACATATTCTACATCTTCTTTGACAGGATTGGTATCGTCAAAACGCAAATTACATTTTCCATAATAACGTTCTGCAAGACCAAAATTAAGACAAATGGCCTTTGCATGTCCGATATGCAGGTAACCATTAGGTTCCGGTGGAAACCGAGTATGGATGCGTCCGTTATTTTTACCTTCTTTCAGGTCTTTTTCTATAATATTTTCAATGAAATTCAGGCTCTTTTTCCCTTCTTCTGGGAGATTACTTGTCGTCATATAAAAAAATTTAACTGTTTTCTGAGCATACAAAGTTAATATTTAATTTATAATTGGACAATGCAGGATATAATATAAATAAAAACTCCCGAACTTTTGTTCGGGAGTTTTTTATTCAGAGGGCTCTCATCCTTTATTTTATTTCATTTTCAAAAACACGGGATGCCAAACGCTTGTATCCTTGATAACGCCATTTAGCATTTTCCTCTGTTACCCTGAATAGCTCTTTAGCTTCTTCCGGATATTGTTTTACTAAAGATGCAAAACGTACTTCGGACATAAGAAAATCCTGAAATTTTGACCAGTCCGGCTCCTTTGAATCAAGAATAAACGGATTATTTCCAGCTTCTTCCAGTCTTGGGTCAAATCTCCACAAATGCCAGTAGCCGGCTTCTACAGCTAATTTTTCTTCTGCCTGTGCCTTACCCATTCCTTTTCTTAATCCATGGTTAATACAAGGAGAATAAGCAATAATGATAGAAGGTCCGTCGTATTCTTCTGCTTCACGGATGGCTTTCAGCGTCTGTGCCTGATTTGCTCCCATGGCAATTTGTGCTACATATACATAACCGTATGTAGTGGCAATCATACCTAAATCTTTTTTACGTATACGTTTTCCTGCAGCAGCAAATTTTGCCACTGCTCCGATAGGAGTAGATTTGGAGGATTGACCTCCGGTATTTGAATATACTTCTGTATCTACGACAAGAATATTTACATTTTCTCCGGAAGCGATAACATGGTCAAGACCACCGAATCCAATATCATATGCCCAACCGTCTCCTCCGATAATCCATTGAGAACGTTTTACGAAATATTGCTTTAGGTTACATAGTTGTTTTGCTATTTCCGAAGATGATTGTTCCAAAACAGGAACTAATTTATCTGTTATCTCACGGGTAACTTTCCCACTATTCCTATTATTAATCCACTCTTCGAATAAGGCTTTTGTTTCGTCTGAGAACTCCGCACAATTCAATCCTTCCTGCATCAGGCGTTCTACACGGTCACGCATCACTTCCGAACCGATATTCATACCCATTCCGTATTCGGCATTGTCTTCAAAAAGTGAATTTGCCCACGCGGGTCCACGTCCTTGTTCATTTCGAGTATAAGGAGTAGAGGGTGCTGACCCTGAATAAATAGAAGTACATCCTGTTGCATTTGCAATCATCTGACGGTCTCCGAACAATTGAGAAATTAATTTGACATAAGGAGTTTCTCCACAACCGGAACAAGCACCGGAAAACTCAAATAAAGGTGTTGCAAATTGAGAGTTCTTTACATTCATGGCAACATCTACCAAATGCTGTTTGGATTTTACTTCTTTTACACAGAATTCCCAATTCAGTTGATTGTCATATTGAGTTTCAATCGGTACCATTTCCAGTGCTTTCCCATTTTTGTTTCCCGGACAGACATCAGGACAGTTTCCACAACCCATGCAATCTAAGACATCAACCTGCATGCGGAATTTCATATCTGCAAATTGTTTCCCGGTTGCTTTTAGTGTTTCAAAGTTCTCAGGAGCTTTCGCCTGCTCATTAGCATCCAGAACAAATGGACGAATAGATGCATGAGGACAAACATACGCACACTGATTACATTGAATACAGTTTTCCGGAATCCACACAGGAACATGACTGGCAACACCGCGTTTTTCATACGCAGCTGTGCCCTGGTCCCAAGTACCGTCTTCACGTCCTGTGAATACAGAAACAGGAAGATCATCTCCTACCTGGGCATTTACCGGACGAACTACGTCTTGAATAAATGCAGGAACATTGGCATCTTTTTCTTCCTTTTCAATTTGGATATCAGCCCATTCAGTAGGAACTTCGACTCTTTCCACTTCACCACCACGATCAACAGCCTGATAGTTCATGTTTACGATGTCTTCTCCTTTTTTACCATAAGACTTTACAATGAATTTCTTCATTTGTTCTACTGCCAGGTCATAAGGAATAACACCGGTTATTTTAAAGAATGCGGATTGCAGAATAGTATTGGTTCTGTTTCCTAATCCTATTTCTCCAGCAATACCTGTTGCATTGATGATATAAAAATTGATATTGTTTTTTGCCAGATATACTTTTACGTTACCAGGGAGATGTTTTTTTACTTCTTCTTTATCCCAGATTGTATTCAAAAGGAATGTTCCATTCTTTTTTAGTCCTCTTGTAACATCATAAAGACGAAGATAAGCCTGCACGTGGCAAGCAACAAAATCCGGAGTATTTACCAAATAAGTAGAACGGATAGGATTATCTCCAAAACGCAAGTGAGAACATGTAAACCCTCCTGATTTCTTTGAATCGTATGCAAAGTATGCTTGACAATATTTATTTGTATTGTCTCCGATGATTTTGATAGAATTTTTATTTGCTCCTACAGTACCATCTGCACCTAATCCATAGAACTTGGCTTCAAAAGGTCCTCCGTCAAAAGCTAATTCTTCTTTTTTAGGTAGAGAAGTGAAGGTAACATCGTCTACAATACCAATTGTAAAACCATTTTTAGGTTCCGGCAAAGAAAGATTTTCATATACAGAAAGAATTTGAGCAGGAGTAGTATCTTTTGAAGACAATCCATATCGCCCTCCTACTACTATAGGCGTATTCTCTTTTCCATAGAAACAGTCTTTTACGTCCAAATAAAGTGGTTCACCGGTTGCTCCCGGCTCTTTTGTTCTGTCAAGGACTGCAATACGGGTTGCTGTTTTCGGAACAGCTGCAAGAAAATGTTTCGCAGAGAAAGGACGGTATAAATGAACAGATACTAAACCAACTTTTTCACCTTTTCCGTTCAGGTAGTCAATTGTTTCTTTGATTGCTTCTGTTACAGATCCCATAGCAATAATCACACGATCAGCATCGGGAGCTCCGTAATAATCGAATAATCCATATTTACGGCCAACAATCGCACTCAATTGATTTACATAATCTTCTACAATATCAACAACTTTATTGTAATATACATTTGAAGATTCACGAGCCTGAAAATAAATATCCGAATTTTCAGCCATACCTCTGGCAACCGGATTATCGTTATTTAATGCCCGAGCTCTGAAAGCGGCCAATGCTTCCTGATCGACCAATGGAGCTAAATCTTCATTTTCAAGCATTTCAATTTTCTGAATCTCATGTGAAGTACGGAAACCATCAAAAAAGTGTACAAAAGGTACACGCGACTTAATTGCAGATAAATGAGCAACAGCAGCTAAATCCATAACTTCCTGTACAGAACCTGTAGCAAAAAGAGCACAACCGGTCTGACGTACAGCCATCACATCCTGATGATCTCCGAAAATTGATAAAGCATGCGAGGCCAATGCACGTGCCGATACATGATATACACCCGGTAGTAACTCTCCGGCAACTTTATACATGTTAGGAATCATTAGTAAAAGCCCTTGTGAAGCTGTGAAAGTAGTACTAAGTGTTCCGGCCTGTAAAGCTCCGTGCATAGCTCCGGCAGCACCAGCTTCTGATTGCATTTCATCTACACGTACTTTCTCATTAAAGATATTTTTTCTTCCGGCAGCTGCCCATTCGTCAACATATTCAGCCATTGTGGAAGAAGGAGTGATTGGGTAAATAGAAGCTGTTTCACTAAACATATATGCAATATGTGCAGCAGCCTGATTACCATCACAAGTTAAGAATTTTTTTTGCTTTGCCATACAATTAAATTGAGATTTTAATAAGTTAAAAAATATATTTTACATTTTTTATTTACAGATTTGTCTTTTATGGAGATACATTATTAATATAAAAATCCAAATAACCACAAAGGAATAATGTTTTTTTCATTACTTTCTACTTTTTCAGTAACATAATATGAAGCATCTACCAACATTTTTCTGGATTTTGTATTTATTTCATCGTTCATATAAAAGGGTATCTTTTTATCCACAATAAAATGAATATTCTTTTCTCCTTTATTCAAACGATGGTCTTTATGAAGCATATTATAAAAAAATGTCTCATTAAGAACTTGCTTCTGGACAGGAATAAAAGAAACCGGGTAAATTAAATTCGTATTGTGCATATACACTAAGGCCGGTTTTTTAGGGAATTCTTCTCCTTCATAATAAAGCATATTAAGCAGACGGGCATCTTTTAAATATTTCATATAATTCATTACGGTTGCCCTGGATGTCGCTATTTCACTACTTAATTGACTAATATTAGGTGTTGTCGGCGCGTTTGTTAAAAGCAGATACAATAATTTCTTTATTTTATTCAGACATTTCAGATCCATCTGCTGGATTAACAAAATGTCTACCTCCAGCATCATGTTCATAGTCTTAAGCAAATTTTCCGAAAAATTCCTATTTTCAAGAAAAAAAGGATAAAAACCATGGTGCAGGTAATCCTGAAAATAAGCTAAAGGTTTCACCTGAGTCAATATTTCTTTTGTAATTTCCTGATGGTTATCTAAAATTTCATCCAATGTATAAGGAACTAAACTTTTCCCAGCCATTAAATTCAGGAATTCTCTGAAAGAATATCCTTTTAAATTATATGATTCCACGCAACCGGAAAGTTCCGGATTTTCTTCCTTCAACCTCATTACAGAAGAACCGGAGAATATAATCTGAAGATCAGGAAAATTATCATAACAATACCGTAAATCTTTAGACCAATCCGGATATTTAAATATCTGGTCTATCAAAAGAACTTTTCCTCCACGATGACGGAAATCATCCGCAAAGTCAGCAATTGTATTTGTTGTAAAATAAAAATTATTCAGATTAATATATAAACAGGAATGATCGTCAGGTAAAAAATTATTTTTTGCATATTTGAGTAAAAAAGTAGTCTTTCCAACACCCCTGCTTCCTTTAATGCCAATTAGACGGTGACTCCAGTCTATTTCATCCATTAAATAACGTTCCACTGGTGACTGGACATGTTCAACGAGATACTGATGTGTTCTGAAAAATGTTTCCACTAATTGTCTTTTTCAAAATTTCACGCAAATATAAAGAAAAAAATGTATTTTGCAATGTGGAGATTGCAAAATAATATTGTTTTTGTAAGATTCAGTTGTAATTTTACTCAAAAATGTGTTTGTAATATAACTACTATTTATAACTACTATTTATAACTAGAGTATATATTTTAAAACAACAAGATAATAATCAGTTTTAAATTTCTTTTATCCAACTAACCACCAAGACATGAATAATTTATACTATTTTTACTAGTGAATTAAACTATTTACTTAAACTTTTTTATATCCTTTTTATTTTTAAATATTTCTTTGTCAATATAAAGGCCAAAAGAGAATAAAGAAAAACTAATTCTTATCCTATTTTTTACTATTTTTGTAATTACTAAGTAAGAGAATGAT
>JAJQEC010000072.1:0-11364 GCA_021201815.1 Candidatus Azobacteroides sp.
CTTTCCGGACAAACCGAATTTTATGCGGAAACCAAAGTTATTACTGATGAAGGATATCAGTATAAATGTGATGTGGACAACTATACCGGCTTAGTAACTCTTTATAATATAACCAATAAATTCACTTATACCAATTGGTTAAATAAAGATGGCTCAGAGATAAAGGAAGATGTTTATTTTGGTCGTATTCCTACTCTTGAGCAAGATGATTGGACGCGGCAAAAGTGTTTTTCTATTGTAAATAATACTTTTTCAGAACAACAAAAGAAACAAATGAATAATCAAAGCGTAGGTATTCGGATGATTATTGATAGTACAACCGGAAAAGTGTCAGAAGTAGATTTTACTTTTTCTGATAATTCTCCTTATCAGCAGATTCCCCTTTCTGTATTCCGCGAGATAGAAGAGGAATTGAAGAAAAACATTTGGTTTACATTAACAGAAGATGGTAAAAAACTAAATTATTGCATGGTTGTTTGGATGCATGATTTTGAATAATTAAATACTATTTTCCCATAAGGCGGAGAGAATTTTCTCTGCTTTATGGGAAGCTAATATAGTGATGAGAACCAGCGTATTCTTTTTATTAAGGAATCTTTTTGGTATGGATTTTCATTTTCTGAACAAACACATCGTATATGTTTTATACGAACCTAAAAATTGTAATTATAGAATTTCCCATTTTTATCCGAATTATTATTACCCTGATAACTTAGCTTTTTTATTACGAATATAGGGCAGCCCGATATGGAGGTGAAAGCAACTTTCCCTCATTCTTCTATCTATTTTTATACTGAAAACAAGAAAGAAAGGATCTTATTTTTGAACTAGCATCTCTTATTCCTGTGAAAAAATAAAAAATAAACCTGTAAAAAGAATCAAAAAGATATAAATCTCATATCTTTTGAAAGATATAGATAGAAAATTTCCAAAAGTTTTGTACCTTTGCCATCCGAAAAAACAGGCTTGCGAAAGAACAGCTTTATATCCATAATGATTTTCATTTTTTAAGCTGTTGCTTTATCAAGAGCTTTCCTCATCTTACTTTGCAGATATTCATAATTATATTTCAAATTAGTTAAACACAATGACAAACAATCAAAAATTAAACCAATGGGTGAAAGAGTGGGCTGACTGGTGTCAACCTGACAACGTATACCTGTGCGATGGCTCTGAAGAAGAAAACAATCGTCTGTTTGCTGAAATGGTAGCGAGCGGAATGGCCGTAAAACTTAATGAAGAAAAACATCCTAATTCTTACTATTTCCAATCGGACCCAAGTGACGTAGCCCGTGTGGAAAACCGTACCTTTATCTGTTCTAAAACAAAAGAAGAAGCCGGTCCTACAAACAACTGGGCAGATCCTGCCGAGATGAAAGCTACGATGCGTGAGCTTTACAAAGGATGTATGAAAGGACGTACCATGTATGTCATTCCTTTTAGCATGGGACCATTGGGATCCAACATTGCTGAAATCGGTGTGGAAATCAGTGATTCTCCTTATGTCGTAGTAAATATGCGTGTGATGACCCGTATGGGAAAAGCCGTATTGGATGTATTAGGTGAAAACGGCGATTTCGTTCCTTGTGTTCACTCTGTAGGTGCTCCGCTGGAACCGAGACAAAAAGACGTAAAATGGCCTTGTGCTCCGATTGAAAGCAAATATATCACTCATTTCCCTGAAACAAAAGAAATCTGGTCATTCGGATCGGGATACGGTGGGAATGCACTGCTGGGTAAAAAATGTCTTGCCTTGCGTATTGCTTCTGTTATGGCAAAAGAAAACGGATGGTTAGCAGAACACATGCTGATTTTAGGTATCACTAACCCGCAGGGAGAAAAGAAATATGTTGCAGCAGCTTTCCCAAGTGCCTGTGGAAAAACGAACCTGGCTATGTTGATTCCTACTATCCCGGGATGGAAAGTAGAAACCGTAGGAGATGATATCGCATGGATGAAATTCGGTGCGGATGGTCAGTTGTATGCCATTAATCCGGAAGCCGGTTTCTTCGGTGTAGCGCCTTTCACTTCTATGGAGACAAATCCGAACGCCTTGTTGAGTTGCCGTGCCAATACTATCTTTACCAATGTTGGATTAACTCCTGACGGAGACGTATGGTGGGAAGGTATCGGTCATGATATGCCGGAAGGTACCATCAACTGGAAAGGACAGGTTCAGGATCCTGCAAGCGATGAACCATGTGCACATGCTAACTCCCGCTTTACAGCTCCGGCTTACCAATGTCCGGTAATTGATGAGAAATGGGAAGATCCTGCCGGTGTACCTATTTCTGCTATTCTTTTCGGAGGCCGTCGTCCGACGACTGTACCTCTGGTACATGAAGCTGCAAGCTGGAACCATGGCGTATTCATGGGATCCATCGTAGGTTCTGAAGTAACTGCGGCTGCTATCGGCCTGAAAGCCGGTGTAAGACGTGACCCGTTTGCTATGCTTCCTTTCTGTGGATATAACATGGGTGATTATTTCGGACACTGGATCAGTATCGGTAAGAAAGAAGGTGCTAAACTTCCTAAAATATTCTTCGTAAACTGGTTCCGTAAAGAGAATGGCAAATTCTTATGGCCGGGATATGGCGAAAACAGCCGCGTGTTGGCTTATATCTTCGGTCGTTGCAACGGCGAAGGGGAAACAGTGGATACTGCAATTGGTAAAGTTCCGGCTCCGGATGCTATCAACATCGAAGGCCTGGAAGATATGAGCAGAGAACAGATGGTAGAAGTACTGAAAGTAAATAATGACGAATGGAAAGACGAAGTTGCTCTTATTGAGGAACATTATGCTAAATTCGGAAATCATTTACCGGAAGAACTTTCTGCAGAATTAGCAGGATTGAAAGAAAGATTAGGAATGTAATTATTCCTGACTTTAAAGTTTCTGCAGAACTCTTAGAGTTATGTTAGGACAATAAGTACTTTTCAAGGATCAGTAATTTTATTTACTGATCCTTGTCTTTTTTATAAAAATAACGTATCCATTTATTTCTATTGCATCTTTGCGGTATTAATCATTTAAAAGCTAACCTTATAATCAGAAATATTTTAATAAAAGCAGGAACAAACAGGCATAAAAGAAGAAAGAGAGGCTTGTAAGGAGAGCCTCTCTTTTTGCAGCAGTTGAGCGAGCGGATTTGGGTGGTTGCTGCGTTTTCATAGGTGAGTTGTTAGAGTGTGTATTAAGGAGAGTTGTTTGATTTTTTCATAATCAAGGTTAATAATATTCTTCTCTCTCGTATGAAATATTTTGTTTCGTATTAATATTCTCTTATATTATCTACATTTCAAAGATAGAAGACAGAACTCAATAAACAAGGATAATTCCAATAAAAAAAATCCCTTTTTTTTACAAATGTTATAAAACAAAAATTGAATAGTGGCAAAATTTGGCATAAGCCGGAGCTAAGAATAGTTATTTACGAATTTCGTGGATTTTAAAATTGAAAAAAAGATTTTGCATAAGAAAGAAGCATATTTTTTTGCTCTAAAAGTAAAGAAATGTGCATTTTTGCTCACATTCGTGTTCATGAAAAGGTAAAAAATAATTTTAAGTTAAAATTTAGTGTAAATCCTCATTTTTTATTTCTTCTCTTTATAAATTGACCACAGAATAGGTTTAATTATAATAAATTAGTAAATGGACAAAATATATTTTTTAGTGGGAAATGTTTTCATTTCTTTTTATAATAGCTCTTATAGTTGATAATTTGTTTGAGTTTCTTGCTGATATATTTAAAAATGTTTCTTCAGGTAGATACCATTTTTAATGGACTTATAAAAATAAATAATAATAGAAGAATAAGGATTCTTGTATATTTACCATATGTATAGAAAAGAAAACATAACATAATCTTGTCCGCAAAAAGATTAATTTTATAGCTCAAAATCTTAAAAATTAATTAAAATTTAGTGCTTATTTCAAAAGTGCTGAAAAAAGTGGATTTCTTGTCACAAGGAATTCTGCCCTGCTGCTTTTCCTCTTTTTTAGTAATTTAGGTCTCTGTTTCTTGTTTTATAAGAGGTAAGGAAAAGAATAAAATCAAATCATTCCTTTTTAAAAAGAAATAGCTAAATTTACCACCTTAATCGGAAGAGATGAATTTTCTTAAAAAGAGAATAAGAGAAAGGACTTTCTGATGTAATTTTCCGGGAATTTTAATGTAAGAATTATATTAATATAATCTTTATTTTTAAATCATCCATTCATAAATAAATATACGATATGTTAGCGAAAAGAATTATCCCTTGTTTAGATGTAAAAGATGGAAAAACCGTGAAAGGAGTTAATTTTGTAGACTTCAGAGATGCCGGGGATCCGGTTGAGTTAGGAGCTCTTTATAGTGACCAGGGAGCAGATGAACTGGTTTTTCTGGATATTACAGCTTCTCATGAGGGACGAAAGACGTTCGCCGATATTGTAAGAAGAGTAGCGGCAAATATAAATATTCCTTTTACTGTAGGAGGAGGAATCAATGAATTGAAAGATGTGGGAAATTTATTAAATGCAGGTGCGGATAAAGTCTCAATAAATTCAGCAGCGATTCGCAATCCTCAATTAATTGAAGAAATAGCCACAAACTTTGGCAGCCAGGTCTGTGTCGTCGCGATAGATGCACAGTATGAAAACGGGCAATGGATCTGTTATTTGAACGGAGGACGTATCCCTACGGATAAAGATCTTTTTTCATGGGCAAAAGAAGCGGAAAATCTGGGTGCCGGAGAAATCCTTTTCACCAGCATGTCCCATGACGGTGTAAAAACCGGCTATCCGAATGAAGCGCTCAGAAAGTTGTCCGAAAATCTTTCTATTCCTGTGATTGCGTCAGGAGGAGCCGGAGAACCTGAACATTTCAAAGACGCATTTGTTTTAGGGAAAGCGGATGCTGCGTTAGCTGCCAGCGTATTTCACTTCGGAGAAATTAAAATTCCGGAGTTGAAAGAGTATTTACGCAAAGAAGGTATTGTTGTCAGATAATAATATACATAATTATGGAGTTGGATTTTAGTAAATTAGGCGGCCTGATCCCGGTTATTATTCAGGATAATGTAACCAATAAAGTATTGATGCTGGGTTTTATGGACGAAACAGCACTCGCCAAAACAAAAGAATTAAATCGTGTCACTTTTTATAGCCGTTCCAAAAACCGCTTATGGACAAAAGGAGAAGAGAGTGGGAATTTTCTTAATGTGGTTTCTATTACAGAAGATTGTGATAAAGATACCTTATTAATAAAAGTATCCCCGGAAGGACCTGTTTGCCATACCGGAACGGATACCTGCTTCAATGAAAAAAATGAGGAAGACATTTTATTCCTGAAGTATTTACAGGATTTTATAGAACGCAGAAGAAAAGAGATGCCGGAGGGATCTTATACTACCTCATTATTTAATAAAGGTATCAACAGGATTTCCCAGAAAGTGGGAGAAGAAGCCGTTGAGACAGTGATTGAAGCAACCAATGGAACAGAAGAGGGGTTCTTATATGAGGCTTCTGATCTTCTTTATCATTTAACCGTGTTATTGACTTATAAAGGATACCGGATAGAAGATCTGGCAAGAGAGCTGAAAAAACGACATAAATAATCCGGTAAAGTTATTTAACTTAACTTTAAACAAAGAACGAAGATTCTTTGTAACTTTGTCGTTTATTTAAAACTTATGGAAGAAACAAAGGAAGTTCTTATAAGATATGAACATGTAGATATCTATCAGAAGGAATATCAGGTTCTTGCTGATGTGAATTTTCAACTTTACGAGAAAGATTTTCTCTATATTATTGGGAAAGTCGGTTCAGGAAAAAGCAGCCTGCTGAAAACAATTTATGCTGAGTTACCTATAGTTGACGGACATGCTCATGTCTTGGATTATAATATAAAAAGAATTAAGGCAAATGAAATTCCTGGTCTTCGACGGAGCCTGGGTATTGTCTTTCAGGATTTTCAATTATTGACTGATCGTACCGTAGAAGAGAATCTCGAATTTGTCTTGCGGGCTACCGGCTGGCATTCAAAGAAAGAAATTCTGGGAAGAATCGAAGGAGCGCTAAATCAGGTCGGATTGTACGATAAAAAAAAGAAAATGCCGCATCAGCTATCGGGAGGGGAGCAGCAACGGGTAGTAATTGCAAGAGCATTGCTTAATTATCCGAAAATTATCCTGGCAGATGAGCCGACCGGAAATCTGGACCCGGAAACTGCGTCACAGGTCTTGAAGATTCTGCATGATATCAGTCGTTCCGGAACAGCGGTGATAATGAGTACTCATAATTATCGTTTATTGAAAGAATTTCCTTCCAGGATGATGAAATGTGAGGAAAATACGTTGAAAAAAGTAGTAGAGAATGAAATATAATAAGGGAAAGTTAAAAGAATAAAGTTAAATTTTTAAGATAATAAAAAATGAAGAAGTTTAGTTTATTAATCGTTGCCCTGTGCTCAGCATTAGCAGTTTTCGGACAGGACTCAGCCATTAAATTCGAAAAAGATACCCACGATTTTGGTACCATTGCAGAAGAGGTGGGAAGTGTTTCTTACGATTTTGAGTTTACAAATACCGGAAATGTTCCATTGACATTAGTGAACGTAAGAACATCTTGTGGATGTACAACTCCTAACTGGACTAAAGAACCGATTGCTCCCGGTGGAAAAGGAAAAATTACCGTTACCTATTCCACAACCGGAAGACCCGGAAATTTTTCCAAGTCTATTACCGTAACCAGCAAAACCAATGGAGAAAATAGCAATAAAGTTCTTTACATTCGAGGAACAGTAACTCCTAAAGAAAAGAAGGATCAAACCAATTTCCAGAATCCAAGTACTAACATCCAGCCAGCCCTGACACTGTCAAAAAACAGGCTTACGTTTGATCTTAAACCCGGGGACAAAAAAGCACAGACTATTGAAATAGAAAATAAAGGAAGTGAAAATATTTCCATTAATTTCAGCAGATTGCCGAAATATATTTCCGTAGCAGCGTCCACTCCCACATTATCTCCCGGTCAGAAAGGATTTCTTACGGTAATATGTGATGCTTCCAAAATTGAAAAAGAAGGAACACACAGCAGTCAGTTCTATGTACAGATGAACGATAAAGAAACAAGAGACCTGACTAATAAAGTGGCTATTACGGCAAGCGTAAAAAAATAAATAACATAATTATTGTTTTATTAAAAGCGCAAAAGAGAAGAATTCTTTTATGCTTTATTTACTTTAACAAAACCGGCAAATGGAACATATTGAGGATAGCAATGAATATAAAGGCCTGAATGTGAATAAAGGAATCGAGCAGCCTCCTATTGTTAATCCGTATTTGAAAACAGTAAGGAAGAAGCAGTATACCGTAGAGGAATATGCCGAAGGCATTCTTCGCGGGAATATCACTTTTTTAAGTCAGGCGGTTACCTTGCTGGAAAGTACGCAGCCACATCATCAGCAATTAGCGCAGGAATTAATTGAAAAATGCATCCCTTATTCCGGAAAATCTGTCCGTATAGGAATCACGGGTGTGCCGGGAGCAGGTAAAAGTACCTCTATTGATACATTAGGAATGCATATCATCAGAGAAGGACACAAATTAGCTGTCCTTGCCATAGATCCCAGCAGTGAACGAAGTAAAGGCAGTATTCTGGGAGATAAAACGCGAATGGAAGCCCTGGCGGTCCATCCGGATGTTTTTATCCGTCCTTCTCCCTCTGCCGGTTCCCTGGGGGGAGTAGCCCGGAAAACAAGGGAAACCGTTATTTTGTGTGAAGCAGCAGGCTATGATACTATTTTTGTAGAAACCGTCGGAGTAGGACAATCCGAAACAGCCGTGCATTCCATGGTCGACTTTTTCCTCCTCATTCAACTTGCCGGTACCGGAGATGAGCTGCAGGGAATTAAACGGGGAATTATGGAAATGGCGGATGGAATTGTCGTTAATAAAGCAGATGGAAATAATATTGATAAGGCAAAGCTGGCTCAGCAACAATATATCAATGCATTGCATCTCTTTCCACCGGCTGAATCAGGCTGGAAACCCGAAGTCCTGACATATTCCGGATATTACAATATCGGGATTCCGGAAATCTGGGATATGATCCGCAGATACATTGATTTCACAAAAGAAAACGGCTATTTTGAAAAAAAACGTGCCCGGCAATCTTTTTATTGGTTGCATGAAACGATTCTGGAAGAGTTGAAAAATCATTTTTATCAGGATCCGGATGTCCGGACTATACTGAAGGAAAAAGAAAGGCAGGTGATCGATTCTGAGGTCACTCCTTTTATCGCTGCAAAAGAATTATTGGATACATATTTTAATCAATAAAATAATTATCTTTGCAAAAATGGAACGCAATTCTATTCCCGGTCATTTTTATAAACCATACACGTGTTTATATTCTAAAAACTCTCAATAATAGATCCGGTAACCTATTTTGCAATAAAGTACTACTGCTATATATTAAGATAAGAAAATCAGAATGAATACAAAGATTTACACTTATGAAGAAGCATATAACTCTTCTCTGGAATATTTTACCGGAGATGAGCTGGCCGCGAAGGTATGGGTCAATAAATATGCGCTGAAAGACTCCTTTGGGAATATATACGAGAAAAATCCGACAGATATGCACTGGCGTCTGGCAAAAGAAATTGCACGGATAGAAAAAAAATATCCTCATTTCCTGTCAGAACAAAAACTGTTCGATTTATTTGACAGATTCAGATATATTGTCCCTCAGGGAAGTCCCATGAGTGGAATCGGTAATAATTATCAGATTGCCTCCTTATCGAACTGCTTTGTAATTGGTGTAGATGGAAATGCCGACTCGTACGGAGCCGTGATCCGTATTGATGAAGAGCAGGTACAGCTAATGAAAAGAAGGGGAGGAGTAGGGCATGACCTTTCCCATATCCGTCCCAAAGGTTCTCCTGTAAAAAATTCTGCTCTTACTTCAACCGGTATTGTTCCTTTTATGGAACGTTACTCCAATTCCACCAGAGAAGTGGCACAAGATGGACGGCGTGGAGCATTAATGCTTAGCGTATCTATAAAACATCCGGATTCGGAAGCATTTATTGATGCAAAGATGACCGATGGAAAAGTAACCGGTGCCAATGTTTCCGTAAAACTAACGGATGACTTTATGAAAGCCGCAGTCAATAAGAAACTTTTTCAGCAGCAATACCCGGTAGATTCCAGGTATCCCAAAGTGACAAAAGATATCGATGCGGCAGAATTATGGAAGAAAATCGTTCATAATGCATGGCAATCGGCTGAGCCGGGGGTATTATTCTGGGATACCATTATCCGGGAGTCAGTCCCTGATTGTTATTCGGATCTGGGTTTTAAAACGCTTTCTACGAACCCTTGCGGGGAAATCCCTTTGTGTAATTATGATAGTTGTCGTCTGTTAGCCATTAACCTGTATTCGTATGTAGTAAATCCGTTCACTCCGGAAGCTTATTTTGACTTTGAGCTTTTCAAGGAGCATGTCGGATTGGCGCAGCGGATTATGGATGATATTATTGATCTGGAAATTGAAAAGATCGATAAAATCCTGGAGAAAGTAGATTCGGACCCGGAAGAAGATTTTGTAAAGGCTACCGAACGTCAGTTGTGGGAAAAAATCCGGGAAAAAACCCTGAAAGGAAGACGTACGGGTGTCGGTACGACTGCCGAAGGCGATATGCTGGCGGCAATGGGCTTAAGATACGGAACGGAAGATGCTACGATTTTCTCTGAAAAAGTACATAAAAACCTAGCCCTTGCTGCCTACCGCGAATCCGTAAAACTAGCCAGGGAAAGAGGCGCATTTATGATATATGATGCTGCCAGAGAGGAAGATAATCCTTTTATTAACCGGTTACGGCAGGAAGATTCTTCTCTTTATGAAGATATGAAAATATACGGTAGGAGAAATATCGCCTGCCTCACAATTGCACCGACCGGGACAACTAGTTTAATGACACAGACCACATCGGGAATAGAGCCTGTTTTTATGCCTGTTTATCGTCGGCGCAGGAAAGTAAACCCGAATGATGCGGATGTAAAAGTTGACTTCGTAGATGAGAATGGAGACGCCTTTGAAGAATATACGGTTTTTCATCATAAGTTTGTCACATGGATGGAAGCAAACGGATATTCTACTACCAAGAAATATACGGTGGAAGAAATCGAGCAACTCGTGGAGAAATCTCCTTACTATAAAGCAACTTCGAATGATGTGGACTGGCATCAGAAAGTAAAAATGCAGGGACGGATTCAAAAATGGGTAGACCATTCTATCAGTGTAACGATCAACCTGCCGGCAGATGTGACGGAAGAGCTGGTGGGTGAGCTATATGTGGAAGCATGGAAATCCGGATGTAAAGGCTGTACGGTTTACCGGGACGGTTCTCGTTCAGGTGTATTGATTGCAGTAGATAATAAAAAAAATGAACGGAAAGTTCCATGCATTGAACCGCCGATTATTGTCACTACCCGTCCGAAAGAACTGGAAGCGGATGTGGTAAAGTTCCAAAATAATAAAGAAAAATGGATTGCTTTTATCGGTTTATTGAATGGAAAACCTTATGAAATCTTTACCGGTCTGGCTGACGATGATGAAGGAATCCTTTTACCTAAAAACGTAACCCATGGTAAAATCATTAAAAATCACGATGAGAACGGGGTAAAACGGTATGACTTCCAATTTGTTAATAAAAGAGGATTTAAAACAACCGTAGAAGGGCTATCCGAGAAATTTAATCCTGAATTCTGGAATTATGCGAAGCTTATTTCGGGCGTGTTGCGTTATGGGATGCCTATTGACCAGGTGTTGAAACTGGTAAATTCTCTGGAATTAAGCAGTGAATCCATTAATACCTGGAAGAACGGAGTAGAAAGAGCCCTGAAAAAATATGCACCCAATGGCATGGAGGTAAAAGGACAGGAATGTCCTACCTGTAAACAGAAGACACTGGTTTTTCAGGAAGGCTGTCTGATCTGTACTGCCTGTGGTGCTTCAAAATGCGGTTAACTAGAAATAAGTGGGAAGAAAAGATATTTTCATTTGTTTACTTCGGTTTCGTTATAAAGGTCTTCCGGAATAACTGGCCGGAAAAATAAAAATATCTTTTCTTTTTTTTGAATTATGTTTGTAATAAATAAAAAACAATCTTATATTTGCACCCGCAAAACCGAACAACACTGTTTATTTCAGAGGAAATAACTATCTTTTATATTGCGAAAATAGCTCAGTTGGTAGCGCATAACTTTGCCCCAAAGGATAGTCTGAAAACTAACCTTGGCAAGCTTATTTATTAACTGTTTTTTATATTGCGAAAATAGCTCAGTTGGTAGCGCATAACTTTGCCCCAAAGGATA
>JAJQEC010000072.1:11464-11573 GCA_021201815.1 Candidatus Azobacteroides sp.
GTCTGAAAACTAACCTTGGCAAGCTTATTTTATTGACTGTTTTTTATATTGCGAAAATAGCTCAGTTGGTAGAGCATAACCTTGCCAAGGTTAGGGTCGCGGGTTCGAG
>JAJQEC010000054.1 GCA_021201815.1 Candidatus Azobacteroides sp.
ATTAAGATGAAAGTAAAACGTATAAAGTATAATATAAAATGCAGCCGTCTTTCTGCTTTTAGTTATTTCTTTTTACCTTTTACTTTATTTTTTATCTACCTCTCTGCTAATCATTTTTTTAATATAGATACTTGATAATTGTATGCCAAACGAAAAAAAAGCATTATTAATTCTTGATGACGGTTCCGTATTTGAAGGAATTTCCTTCGGGTATGAGAAATCAGTAGCCGGAGAAATCGTTTTCAATACAGCCATGGTCGGTTATCCCGAAAGCCTGACGGATCCCTCCTACAAAGGGCAAATCCTTACCGTAACCTATCCGTTGGTTGGAAACTATGGAGTGCCGGCAAATAATGTAAAAGATAATCTTTCCGAATTTTATGAATCCGAACATATTCATGTTACAGCATTGATTATTTCGGATTATTCCCATGAATACAGTCACTGGAATGCTGAAAAAAGCCTGGGGGAATGGTTGAAAGAAGAAAAAATACCTGGTTTGTACGGAATCGATACCCGCGAATTAACAAAGCTTATCCGGGAAAAAGGATCTATGAAAGCAAAAATTGTATTTGAAGGAGAAGACCTTGATTTTGTAGATCCGGGACTGGAAAATCAGGTTGCCAAAGTAAGCTGCAAAGAAGTGATCCGATATGGCAACGGAAAGAAAAAAATCGTACTGGTAGACTGTGGAGTAAAACATAATATTATCAGGTCTTTATTAAAACGGGATGTCACTATATATCGTGTTCCGTGGGATTACGATTTCTCTCAAATCCAATACGACGGATTGTTTATTTCTAATGGTCCTGGTGACCCTTCTCATTGCCGGACCACTGTAGAAAATATCAGGAAAGCATTGGACGAAGACAAGCCGATTTGTGGAATTTGTATGGGAAACCAGCTTCTGGCTAAAGCAGCAGGTGCGCAGACATATAAATTAAAATATGGCCACAGAAGTCATAACCAGCCGGTAATCATGAAAGATACCAACCGCTGTTTTATAACTTCCCAGAACCACGGATATGCAGTAGACGAAAAAGGATTGAATGAAAACTGGGAACCGTTGTTTATTAATATGAATGACCGGACAAATGAAGGTATCCGGCATAAGACCAAACCTTTCTTTTCCGCACAGTTTCACCCGGAAGCAGCAAGCGGACCGACAGACACGGACTTTTTCTTTGACATGTTCATCGATTCTATGAAATAATAGCATCCGGAAGTAATAAAATGAAAAAACAAACCAACATATGGGAAAAGATAAAAATATAAAAAAAGTCCTCATTCTGGGCTCGGGAGCGTTGAAGATCGGAGAAGCCGGTGAGTTTGACTATTCAGGTTCTCAGGCACTCAAGGCTTTGAAAGAGGAGAATGTTTTTACAGTCCTCATTAATCCTAATATTGCCACCATCCAAACTTCGGAAGGCGTAGCGGACAAAATTTATTTTATGCCGGTAACGCCTTTTTTTGTGGAAAAAATTATCGAAAAAGAAAAACCGGATGGTATCCTCCTTTCTTTCGGTGGACAGACGGCATTAAATTGCGGCGTCGCTTTATATAAAAACGGGATTCTGGAAAAACATCAGGTAAAAGTATTAGGAACTCCGGTACAATCCATTATTGACACGGAAGATAGGGACCTGTTTGTAAAAAAACTGGATGAAATTGATGTAAAAACCATAAAAAGTGAAGCTGTCAGTACCCTGGAGGGTGCCCGTAGAGCTGCTGCCGAACTGGGATATCCGGTGATTATCAGAGCTGCCTATGCATTAGGAGGGCTTGGAAGTGGGTTCTGTAATAATGAAGAAGAATTGAACAAACTGGCTGAAAACGCTTTCTCCTATTCACCGCAGGTATTAGTGGAAAAATCCCTGAAAGGCTGGAAGGAAGTAGAGTACGAAGTAGTCAGGGATCAGTATGACAACTGTATTACAGTATGTAATATGGAAAACCTGGATCCACTGGGCATTCATACAGGGGAAAGTATTGTAGTAGCCCCTTCGCAAACACTTACCAACAGTGAATATCATAAATTAAGGGAACTGGCGGTACGGATTATCCGACATATAGGCATTGTAGGAGAATGTAATGTCCAGTATGCTTTTGACCCGGAATCGGAAGATTATCGTGTAATAGAAGTAAACGCACGATTAAGCCGTTCTTCCGCATTAGCTTCCAAAGCAACCGGTTATCCGCTGGCTTTTGTCGCAGCGAAGTTAGGATTGGGATACGGACTATTTGATTTGAAGAATTCGGTTACTAAATCTACAACAGCTTTCTTCGAACCGGCCCTGGACTATATCGTATGCAAAATCCCACGCTGGGACTTATCAAAATTCCATGGGGTATCTCATGAGATTGGCAGCAGCATGAAAAGTGTCGGGGAAGTAATGGCTATCGGACGAACTTTTGAAGAAGCGATTCAGAAGGGCCTCCGGATGATTGCTCAGGGAATGCACGGATTTGTTGCCAACAAAGAAATGAAGGTAGAGGATATTGATAAGGCATTATCCGAACCTACTGACAAACGTATTTTTGTAATCGCTCAGGCGCTGGAAGCCGGTTACACCATCGAAAAAATACATGAGTTAACTAAAATAGATCTTTGGTTTCTTCAAAAGCTGGAAAATATTTTCAAATGTTCTAAAGAAATTGAAAAATACAATTCCCTGCAAGAACTTCCGGTTCCATTGCTCCGCAAAGCAAAACAAATGGGATTTTCTGACTTCCAGATTGCCCGGTTATTGCTCAAGGATAAGGAAGATATAGAGGAAGATGTGCTGAAAGTAAGATCTTTCCGTAAAAACGAAGGAATCATACCCGTAGTAAAACGAATTGATACGCTTGCTGCCGAATATCCTGCACAGACAAATTACCTGTATCTCACTTACAACGGGACAAAGAACGATGTGAATTACCTGGGAGATAAACGGTCGATCATAGTCTTGGGTTCCGGTGCATACCGGATCGGTAGCAGTGTGGAATTTGACTGGTGTAGTGTAAATGCCCTGGAGACAATCCGGAAAGAAGGCTGGAGAAGTGTGATGATTAATTATAATCCGGAAACGGTGAGCACGGATTATGATGTATGCGACCGGCTATATTTCGATGAACTCACCTTCGAACGGGTACTCGATATCATGGAACTGGAGAATCCACACGGGGTGATTCTTTCTACCGGAGGACAGATTCCCAACAACTTGGCTATCAAACTGGACAAAGCAGGAGTAAATATTCTGGGTACATCTGCAAAAAGCATAGATAATGCCGAAGATAGGCATAAATTCTCTTCCATGCTTGATCGCCTGAAAATCGATCAGCCGCGTTGGAAAGAACTTACCTCACTTGATAGCATTCATTCCTTTGTGGATGAAGTCGGATTTCCGGTATTGGTGCGTCCTTCTTATGTACTGTCCGGTGCTGCGATGAATGTATGTTCTAATAAGACAGAACTGGAACAATTCCTCAACCTTGCCGCAAATGTTTCCCAGAAGCATCCGGTGGTAGTAAGTGAGTTTATTGAGTATGCAAAAGAGATCGAACTGGACGCTGTAGCAAACAAAGGTGAAATCGTGACCTATGCTATCTCCGAACATATCGAGTTTGCCGGAGTACATTCGGGAGACGCGACTATCCAGTTTCCTCCTCAGAAATTATATGTGGAAACAGTAAGGCGAATAAAAAGGATCGCACGTGAAATTGCAGAAGCATTACAAATAACCGGGCCTTTCAATATCCAGTTTCTGGCAAAAAATAATGAGATAAAAGTAATTGAATGTAATCTCCGGGCTTCACGTAGTTTCCCGTTCGTATCAAAAGTATTGAAAATAAACTTTATCGAACTGGCCACACAGGTGATGTTGGGCTTACCTGTAGAAAAACCGAATAAGAACGAGTTTGATCTGGATTATGTCGGCATTAAAGCTTCCCAGTTCTCTTTCTCCAGATTACAGAAAGCGGATCCGGTATTAGGAGTAGATATGGCTTCTACCGGTGAAGTAGGCTGTATCGGAGATGATTTTTATGAAGCCGTACTGAAAGCCATGTTGTCTGTCGGCTTACGGATAGATGGAAAGAATGTACTCCTTTCTACCGGCACAATGAAAAGCAAGGTCGATTTATTGGATAGTGCCCGCCTGTTGTATGAAAAAGGATACAAAATCTATGCGACAGAAGGTACGTATAAATTCCTTGCGGATAACGGAATTCCATCGATTCAGGTATATTTCGATGAGGAAAATGAAACGCCGAAAGTAACAGAGTTATTAAGGGAGAAAGAAATTAACCTGGTAGTAAATATTCCTAAAAACCTGACTCCGGGAGAGCTTACCCGTGGATACATGATCCGTCGCAGCGCTATCGATTATAATATTCCGTTGCTGACGAATGCCCGTCTTGCTTCGGCTTATATCCAGGCTTTCTGTACCATTTCCGAAGATGAAATACAGATAAAGAGCTGGGATGAATACCGGTAAAAGGTATAAAATAGAAAGTAAAAGGTAAAAGCGATTCGCTATTTACCTTTTACTTTTTAAATAATAACTTCATTAATCAGGGGTTTACCGTCCAGGGAATCCTGAATATTCTGCAAAGTGGTTTGTGCGATGTTTGCAAGCGCTTCTTTTGTGAAAAACGCCTGATGGGAAGTTAAAATCACATTATTGAAGGACAATAAACGGGCTAATGTATCATCATCCATAATATAATCGGAGCGGTCTTCATAAAAGTATTCACTTTCTTCTTCGTAAACATCAAGTCCGGCAGAACCCACCTGTTTATTTTTTAATCCCTCTATCAGGTCATTCGTATTAATAAGTTTGCCACGTCCGGTATTAATAATCATAACCCCCGGTTTCATTTTTGAAATTGCTTCCGCATCGATCATATATTCTGTTCCTTTTGTCAACGGACAATGCAGAGAAACAATATCAGATTGCGCATATAACTCATCAAGCGTCGTATATTCAATTCTCGCTTCCAGTGCAAATTGCTGGTCCGGATACACATCATAAGCCAGCACTTCCATTCCCATCGCTTTTAAAGTCCGGATAAGGATACGGGCTATCTTACCGGTTCCGATGATGCCGGCTGTTTTCCCATGCATATCGAAACCCATCAACCCATGTAAAGAAAAATTGCCGTCACGAGTACGGGAATAGGCTCTGTGTGTCTTACGGTTCAAGGTTAACATTAGCGCCAGGGTATGTTCCGCTACCGCATACGGAGAATAAGCAGGAACACGTACGACCTTAATCCGGTCTTTTGCCGCTTTTAAATCTACATTATTAAATCCGGCACTTCGCAATGCAATCAGTTTGACACCGTTTTCAACCAGTTGGTTTATTACATCCGCATCAATAACTGCGTTTACAAAAGGACAAACAGCATATGCTCCTTTAGAAAAAATGACATTGTGTTTGTTCAAATGTCCTTCATAATAAGCGATATCAAATCCATACTGTGCATTATAGTGATTAAACGAAGCCTGATCATAGGGTTTTGCATCGAAAAAAGCAATACGTACATTCATAATGGGGATTGGGTTATGTTTTATTTATACAACAAGTTTTAATATTGAAGGTTCAAAGAATAAAGGCTGTTGCGTACTTAGAAACAAAGGAATAACAGTGTATGGCCTCTATTCTTTTTCTCTTTTGTTTCTTATGGAAAAACAACTTTCCGATTCGCCCTTCTTCTCTATTTTAAAAGAAAAATGCAAAAGTACCTTTTTTAACGGAAGCTTTATCAATTTTAAGCTTATTCTTTTTTCTTGCTGCTCATAATAATATAAATAAAAAGGGGTAATTTTCTTCGGGACATTCACTTTTCATTCAATAAAGAAAGAAAAAACATTTTTGTAAAAATGGGAATATAAGAGGTTATTTTTGTCCACTTTTAATATTTCTCATATAAATATTAATTTAAAAAAGCTGCATATATTAAATATTATTTAAATTAAGACATACAAATTCTTACACTTCTATCAGTTTTATAGGAAAAAATAAGCTTCCTTTTTAGGAAAATCAACTTTAGTAAGTAAGTTTGTCCACTTTAGTACTAAAGTGGATGTACTTTAGTACTAAAAACGTTTCACTTTAGTACTAACGTTGGTGAATTTTCAGGTAAAAAAATGGCATATCCGACACCTGTAAGTTGTTCTCTCTATTAAAGGAAAAGCTTTGTCCGGCTTATTTTATGAATATTTTTCCCTGAAAAGGAAAGAAAGTACCAGGGATATCAGAAAAGAGGAGGAAATATGGTATTTATGCCCCTTGTGGAAACCATCATTTTTCCCTATATGTAAAGGAACTCCGGAAGGAAAGAAAGGAAACAAAGAAATACGAACGAAATATTTGTTTATTTTTATTTTATACTGATTGAATAAATAAAAATTCAATAGACATATATCATAAAAAAGGACATTCTTTCTTCCTGCCAACGTCAGTAGAAGAACTGAAAATAGATATGTAAAGAAGAATGTCTCCATATTTTATTGCCTTTTTTATTCGTTTTTTGTGTATTAGCAGGGACAAATATACAATTTAACATAGCAGAATACAAGCTTTTTACTGTATTTATTTAAGAAAAAAGTGTTAAATATATCATGATTCTCTTCCCTCCTACCCTTTTTGACAAAGCTAAGATTTATTCTCCTGCATGTTTGAAGGAAATATACCGCATGCATTTCGTGCGCTGTATCAGCTAAATAGGAAAACGGTTACCATAATAACAAGCTGTTTGTTGATAGATTAATTAATAATGTATACTTTTGCCGGCTGTTTTCAATAGAATAAAAGATCATTAATCAAGATAAAATAGATGAGCTACTACTCACCTGCAGATATTGCTGTGGAATTTTCAACTTCGGGGATTTATAAATCAAAAGTATCTTTTCCAAAATTTGCTGTTCTTGCTTTTCTGGGGGGAGCTTTTATCGCTTTCGGCGGATTGTTGACCGTACTTGTGGCAGGAGGAATGCCTGCGATAGCAGCCGGAAATCCGGGATTAGTAAAGTTTGTAGCCGGTGCGTTGTTTCCTGTTGGACTTATTATGGTTTCAGTGGCCGGTGCAGATTTATTTACCAGTGATTGTGCTGCGCTGGTGCTGCCTTCTCTGCAAAAACAGATAAGGATACAGGCACTCCTGAAAGTATGGATTCTCTCGTATATTTTTAATTTTATAGGGGCACAGTTTGTAGCTTACTTTCTTGCCAATTCCGCAGGACTTCTTTCTTCGGGTCCTTATCCGGAATATCTGCATACGTTGGCATGGAATAAAACCCATTACGATTTCGGTACGGTGTTTCTAAAAGGAATCGGTGCCAACTGGTTGGTCTGTCTTGGCACATGGATGGGATTTGCGGCGAAGGATATTGCCGGAAAAGCCATCGGAATATGGATTCCTGTGATGACTTTCGTAACAATCGGTTATGAACACTCCATTGCCAATATGTTTTTTATTCCTGCTGCTATTTATTCGGGAGCAGATATCACCTGGGGAACATTTCTGATTAAAAACCTTTTTCCTGCTACGCTTGGAAATATTCTCGGTGGTGCCTTATTTGTAGGATGCGCGTATTATTATATTTATTTAAAAGGTAAAAAGTAAAAAGGTATATAAAACAATTTTCTTTTTCCTATTTATTTTTTCATCAGGAAACGGACTTCTTCGTTGCGGGCTTTCATATAAAGTTCATCCGGTTGTTTATATAATGCGTTTAGTTCCCTTTCCAGTTTCAGGATATTGCTACTCATTTGCTGCTTTTTGGATGAATTGGCTTTCGAGTATTCAAGCCTCAAGGCATCTAATTGTTCCTCTAAAGCGCTTATATTTTTATCGATGGCTTGTGCCTTCTCAAATAATTCCTTTGCTGTCTTGTTTTTGAAATCGGGTAATTTATTATAAATGAGGTTGTCGGCTACCACAAAGGTAAAGTCGCCTTTATCTTCAGCCACCAATTGCTGGGAATATATTTTATTCAGTAAAGCCGTATAGTTATCACCGGGCTCCCAGGTATCTGCGATCCTGTTTATTTTTGCCATATTACGGATATGCTGTACGTTTTCGCTGCGGATAATGTTCTTTTCTTCATTCGGAATAAACACATAAATGACGACTTTATTTTCCGGCTGGAAGCGGTCGGAAGCAAACCATCCTACTCCGTTTAATTCATCAATTGCCATCATGTAATCATTATACGGGGAATTAAAAGGCATACCGACATTTTCGGGAGTCAGGTATTGTTCTCCGACAATATTATAACGGGTAACATAAATATCATACCCACCCAATGAACTCTCCCTGTTGGATGCAAAGTACAAGGAAACGCCATCATTCAACAGGAAAGGAAAGTTTTCATCGTAGGAAGAATTGATATTGGTTCCCAGGTTTGTTTCATTTCCATAACTATCTACCATTTTATCTTTGGAAAAGAGGTCCAGTCCGTTATCTTCTGTTGTTTCTGTATAAATTACCCGGTCTCCCCGTTCTGTAACAAAAGCAGCCGCCATCGGATTACGGTCCGCTTTGTTGAAAAACTCACGGAAAGGTAATATCTTACCGGATGAAGCACTTAGCTTATAAGCATCCATAAACCGGGATTTATCAACTACCATGCTATCTATGATTTTTACTTCTTCGACCCGTCGAAGCATATTTTTTCCCATTTCTGCTTTATCTATTTTTTCCTGATAAAAAGCATATAATTCCGGATTCTTTTTAAGGGTAGCCTGGTATTTTTCGTAATTAGTAACGGCTTCGTCAAACCGGTATGACAGGAAATATAAATCTCCCAGAGTAAGCAGGGCCTCATTGTTTCTTCGCGTAACCGCTGTCTTTAGGTATTTTTCTGCTGTTGCCCAGTCCCCAAGTTTAAAGTTTGTTGCTCCATAATAATAATTGGCCGAAGCATTATTGGGAGATTTTTGTAACACACTTTCAAAAGCGACTTTAGCCTCCTGGTATTTCCCCTCTGCAAAAAGAGCTGTTGCCTGTTCCAGCGTTTGTCCGGATAACGTTGCCGATAAAAAAACGAGGTAGCAAACAGGTAGTAATGTATGTAAGGATATGTACTTCATAATTGCTTTTGTTAGAATATTCAAACAAAAATAATCCTATTTTCAGAAAAAACAAGAATATATACTCTATATAAAGAAAGTAACCTCTGCTTTATTTAAATACGTCGGAATCCGAAAATTAATTATCTAATTCCACAACAACAGGACAATGATCGGAATGAACGACCTGAGGCAGGATACAGGCATTCTTTAATCTGGCCTTTACCGGTTCTGTGATGAAATGATAGTCCAGCCTCCATCCCCGGTTCTTCGCCCGGGCACTTGCCATATAACTCCACCAGGTATATTTTTCTGCAGAATGATCAAATTCCCGGAAAGTGTCAATGAAGCCATCTTCCAGCAACTCGTCCAGCCATTTCCTCTCTTCCGGTAAAAAACCGGAAGCAAACTGATATTTCTCCGGGTTGTATAAATCTATTTCTTTATGGGAAATATTAAAATCTCCACATAAAAGGATCTCCGGTCTTTCTTTTTTTAATCCATGCAGGTAATGGAAGAAATCTTTCAGAAACTCCATTTTATAAGCCTGTCTGATCTCTCCGCTTATTCCTGCAGGCACATAGACACACACAATGGTCAGGTTGCCGAAATCCGCACGGATAACCCGTCCTTCCGTATCATATACTTCTTTGTTTATTCCGAAAGAATAGAAGTCCGGCACTTGCTTACTGAATAACGCAACTCCACTGTAGCCTTTTTTTTCTGCTGGGTTTATCAAAGAAAAGTATCCTAATGCTTGAAATGCTTCCGGATTTACCTGTTCGGGCATGGCTTTTATTTCCTGTAAACAGAGGATATCAGGATTTTCCTCCTGTAACCAGTTCATAAAGCCTTTATTTACAGCAGCACGAATTCCATTGACATTATAAGAAACGATTTTCATATCAGCCCTCCATATTATTCAGATGTACATCTTTTACATCTTTGAATAAGTTTGATGCAAAGACAAATTTATTCAGGTTTTCATTGGAAGAAGTAAAGATTCCTTCTTTTGTTCCTTCCCAGTCTTTCCGTCCTTTATGAATAAATATAATATGATCTCCGATACCCATGACTGAGTTCATATCGTGTGTATTAACCACTGTGGTCATTTCATACTCCCGGGTGATGTTCTGGATCAGGTCATCAATAACCAGAGATGTTTTCGGGTCAAGTCCGGAGTTCGGTTCATCACAAAACAGGTATTTGGGTTTAAGAGAAATAGCACGTGCTATCGCTACCCGCTTCTGCATTCCCCCACTTATTTCAGACGGATATAAATTTTCAGAACCTTTCAGATTAACCCTTTCTATACATTCTATAGCTCTCTTTAGTTGACTTTTTTTCCCTTCCTTGGAGAACATGGTCAAAGGAAAAAGAACATTTTCCAGCACGGTCATGGAATCGAACAAGGCAGATCCCTGAAATAACATTCCCTGCTCCTTATGAAGTGCGTTTACTTCCTTTTTCGACATTCCCAGCAGGTCTCTGCCATCATAAAGGATTTGTCCGCTGTCCGGAGAATGCAGCCCGACAATACATTTCAGCATCACTGTCTTTCCCGAACCACTCTGGCCGATAATCATATTTACCTTTCCGGTTTCAAATGTTGCATTGATATCTTTCAATACAGGATGATTATCAAAGGATTTATAGAGGTCTTTTACTTCAATCATAACTATGCTAGCATCACCTGGGTTAATACAACATCTGCAAGGAGAATAAGAATACTACTCATTACTACCGAATTCGTACTTGCCTGTCCGACATTCAGCGCCCCACCCTGAACAAAGTATCCATAGTACGAAGAAACAGATGCAATCAAAAAAGCAAATACAAGAGACTTTTTCATGGAATACCAGACATACGCTTCCTGAAACATGAACTGAATCCCGTATTCATAAGTAGAAACAGATACAATATCCGTAAACATAGCGACTACATACCCTCCAAAAATGCCGGCTACAATACTAAGGCTGACCAATATCGGCATAAATATTACCAAAGAAGTAACTTTTGGTAAAATAAGGTAAGAGGCGGAGTTTACTCCCATTATATCCAGGGCATCTATTTGTTCTGTAACGCGCATGGTCCCAATTTCGGATGCAATATTGGATCCTACTTTTCCTGCCAGAATAAGACACATGATGGTCGAAGAGAATTCGAGTAATAAAATCTCCCGGGTTGTCATTCCGATGACATAGGCGGGCAATAAAGGAGATACAATATTTAATGCTACCTGCATTACGATAACGGCTCCGATAAAAATGGATATAATCACAACAATCCAGATAGAATTTACAACCAGTTTATAGGTTTCATCCAGGCATTGTTTTAAAAATACGCCCCAGCGCTCGGGCAGGCTTACTACCTGCTTCATTAGCAAAATATACTGTCCTAACCGGTATAATGAATTCATATATTGCTATTT
>JAJQEC010000099.1 GCA_021201815.1 Candidatus Azobacteroides sp.
AAACCAAAAAATGGAAAAGAAAAATTTACATTTGTCTTTATCTAAAAATATGCTAAAATATTTTAAAAAGTAAAATGCTTTTTTATATCTTTATAAGCTCAAAAATCACTTTTATTAAAGTTTTTTGATTATTGGAAAGACAAAAACAATAACAAACAAATAAGAGGAAAAGCAAAAAAATGTATCTCTTATTTTTCTTTATTTATTCTATTTCGAACGATTTAACATCTCTGTATATGGTAATATAATTCAATTTATTAAATATGGAAGAAAATTATTATTATCAGGATGCATATAATCAGCAGCAGGGACCGGTAACAAAGGAAGAATTGACCCGACTGCGGATTGATCGGAATACACAGGTATGGATGCCAGGAATGGATAACTGGCAGCCCGCCGGAACTATTGCCGGGCTGGAAGGAATTTTTCCTCCTTCTTTACCGGGAGCAGCAAAGATTGAAACAACTTTCCATCCGAATGGTGCAGAGGAAATAATTATATATAAAGGTCCTGCCAATCATTATGTAAATATAGAAGCCAGGGGCGGAACACTTTATTTGACAACAAAAAGATTACGTTTTCTGCCACATGCATTGAATATTCAACAACAGGAGTTTGAAGCCAGTCTTAACGAGATCCGGGAAGTTGGTTTCAGAAATTCGTTGGGTATTGTTCCGAATGGTCTTACCATTACACTGGACAACGGGCGGGTAGAAAAATTTGTGGTGAGCAAAAGGAAAATCTGGAAAGAAGAAATTGAAAAATTGATACAATAATTACAGTGATTGAAAAATTAGTAAACAAATGAAAGAAGAATATTACTATCTGGATGCAAGTAACCGGCAACAGGGACCGGTAAATAAAGACGTATTAATTCAGTGCGGAATTACAAAAACAACATTAGTATGGAAACAAGGAATGAGGGAGTGGCAGCCAGCAGCTAAATTTCCGGAACTGACGCATTTATTACCTGAAGGAATTGCAGGAGCACCTATCCCTCCGGTGAATCCGACTCCACCACCGTATATTCCAACTACATCTTCTTATCAGAAAACCGGTAATTCTATGGTTAGCAAGCCTGATAATTATCTGGTATGGGCTATTCTGGCAACTGTAATATGTTGTTTACCTGCTGGCATTGTAGCTATTGTATATTCTTCAAAAGTAGATAATATGTGGAATATGGGTGATTATGAAGGAGCCAGACAAGCTGCTCAGTCTGCAAAGAACTGGAGTTTTGCTTCTTTAGGTCTAGGAGCTGCATTTTATATTAGTATTTTCTTTTTAAGTTTTCTTGGTGCTTTGGTGTGAAAAAGATTATCGTCCTTTGTGTAGCAGGGCTAACGGTACTTATCTTATATATTGCCAATCCGGAGGGTACCCTATGGCTTCCGAAGTGCTTTTTCTTTCAAATCACAGGACTACAATGTCCGGCCTGTGGTACACAAAGGGCGTTACATCAGCTTTTTCATTTGCATTTCAGGGAAGCATTCTATTTCAATCCTTTTATGCTTCTCTCTTTTCCTTATCTGGCTGCTTTGGTTTCGGTCCAATGGTTTGATAATACAAAAAGACTACGGAAACTCCGGGCTTTTTGCCATCATTCTGTTACTATAAAAGTTTATCTGTTTTTGATGATGGGTTGGTGGATTGTAAGAAATCTTGTAGGATAAGATCTTTTTCGATTACAACTTCTTAAAAAATGAAAATCCCTTTTTTAATATCATTTTGTATCTTATTATTTTTAATAGATGCGTCTTATATTTTCTCTTCAGGTGGAAATAAAAGGTTCTTTTTGTCTTCGGAAGCCGAAAAGGTTTTTCCCCATTTAAAGACCTTTCCTGTTATCAGTGATACCGCTACTTTTGTAAGAGATTTACTCCGGATTTCGTGTGAAGATAGTGATTCTTCCCTTTTTATAAAAAAAGGAGAAATTTCAGTCTATCAAAAAATAAAAGTGTATGGATCAGATCATCGTTTTTTCATGATTGAATATGATTATAAATCCGGAAGCGAAATGGTCTATCCCTGGAAATCCCAGTTCATTTTATCGGAAGAAGGGCATCTAATACAAAAAACAAATGCATTGCGATTCGGATTTATAGACATTTTCCCCAATGAAAACCCATTCCTTTTTCTTTTATTCTCTACTTCGAAAGGAAATGGCTGGCATGAAATCTGTAAAATAACAGCTAATGGGCTGGAAAATGTGTATGAAGGATGTGATAAAGAGGTAATCCAAACGTATGATGCCCATCAAGATCATGCTATTTATGAGCCTTATGAATTGATGGTAGAAATAAAGGATTTTAACAAAGACGGATATAATGATATTGCTTTCAGAGGAGAAATGATTTTTCTGTGGGGCCAGAGTGAGAATGGAGGATGGTATAATTCTGAATTGATAAATGGAGAATGGATCGAATATTCAGTAAATAATCCTTTTAAAAAATTACCCGTTGAAATGATATTTCTCTATGAACCTTCATCCGGACATTTCAAAGCAAAAGAAAATTATACGGATAAATACTCTTTCTATTTCTAATTAATTAGTAGGTATATTTCTAAGAAGCGAAAGATCACAAAGAATAAAATTGTGATCTTTCGCTTTTTCGTGATGAATGGTAGTATTTTTAATTATAAATAGAACAATAACCAGACTATGGCCTTGTTTTAAGGTAATTATCGAAATAAAAATATAAAGTTATGCGGATATTTGATTCTAATGAGTTACTATGTAAAATTTCCAAATATAATAAGGTTGAATTTAAATCCGAGAACTTTGTTTTAAGCATCTGCTAGGTCACTAGGAACCTTTTAAGAAACAAAATTCCCATAAGAGAATAGAAAATACACAACACCGGAGTCAGGTGTTAATTTATACCCGTTTATTAGTCAATTTTTACTCCTTATTTTGTTTAAAATAGCGTATAATTGCAATATGAATAATAGGGTCAGGACAATGAATAAATTTGAGATAATTCATGAAGGACATCTTCTTTTTTTAAGAAGAAATTAAAGTGTGATAAGCGAATGATTATATATCATTTTAGATTATTTATATATTCGATTCTTGAAATTAAAAGAATAAACATGAAAAAACGAATCCTTGGAATGCTATTGTTGGCTCTGAATGTTTTTATAGTTTTCGGAAATGAACATAAAGAATATGATATTGTAGTTGACCGGAGTGGGAGAGGAGATTTCAGGAGTATACAAGAGGCTATTGAATCGATTCGGGCATTTGATCCGAATGGTACAATAACAGTTTTTATAAGAGAAGGAGTCTATAAGGAAAAAATAATATTACCGACCCACATTTGTAATGTTCACTTTGTAGGAGAAGACCGGGATAAAACAATCATTAATTATGATGACCATGCAAATATCAATAAGATGGGAACCTTTCGTACCTATACTTTTCTTATACAGGGGAATGATATTATCATGGAAAATCTTACTATAGAAAATTCTGCACTTCAATTGGGGCAGGCTGTTGCGTTGCATGTAGAAGGAGATAGGGTTATATTCCGGAATTGCTGCTTTCTGGGAAATCAGGATACTATTTATACAGGAAGAGAAAATTGCCGGCAATACTTTGAAGATTGTTATATAGAGGGAACGACAGATTTTATTTTTGGTCCTTCCACCAGTTGGTTCGAAAATTGCCGGATTCATTGCAAGAAAAATTCCTATATTACAGCAGCCAGTACTCCGGAAAATATTCCTTTCGGTTATATTTTCAACCGGTGTAATATTACAATGGCAGGAGGAATAACGGATGTTTACCTTGGTAGACCATGGAGAGCATATGCAATGACATTATTTATGAATTGTATTTTGGCAGAAGGAATAAATCCAAAAGGATGGCATAACTGGAATAATATGGATAATGAAAAAACAGTCCGGTATATGGAATTTAATAATATGGGAAAGGGAAGTTCAGTAAGAGACCGTGTAAAATGGGCAAGCGTACTCTCTCCGGAAGAAGCTGAAATTTATACGATTGAGAATGTATTGAAAGGATGTGATGGATGGAATCCTAGAAGATAGGAACTAAAATTAAAGGCAATAGGATGAAAGGGCAGAAAGTTAGAATGAAAAAAAGTGTAATCATATTTCCTTCGTCTTGTTTATTTATAGTACTTAAAAACTGTTTTAATTGAAAAAGTTGAAAATTGTATTCAGGAAAATGAATAGATCTGTATCATACATATTGGGAATCTTTTTTATCCATTCTTGTTTTTTTTCTGTGTTATGTGCACAACAACGGATTCTGACTATCGGTGATTCTACCATGGCAGATTATGATGAAGAAATAAACAGTGGAGAAAAAGAGAAAAGGGGGTGGGTACAAATGCTTCCTTTATTTCTAAAAGAAGAAGTAGTTCTGATAAATGCGGCTAAAAACGGTAGAAGTTCCAAATCTTTTTATTATGAATTCTGGAAGGATTTAAGATCCACTATTCAACCGGGAGATTACATATTTATCCAGTTTGGCCATAATGATGAGAAAGCAGATGGTATGGACACCAGTGAAAATGACCCGACTCAACGGGGAACAGCAGCGTGGGGACAATACCACAAATATTTGACGCTGTATGTAAATGATATAAAAGAGAGAGGAGGTTATCCGATCTTATTTACACCTATTGTACGCCGATTATTTAATGAAGATAAACGCATTAACGATATGGGTAAGCATAATCTGAGAAAATTTGCAGGAAATGATTCTATAATGAATTACCCCCTCGCCATGCGATCCTTGGCTCGTGAGTTAAATGTCCCTTTAGTAGATATGACGCAGCTTACACAAAATCTGGTAGAAGAATATGGTGCTGATAATTCCCGGCAAATCATTTATGCAAAAGATGATAATACCCATCTGAAAGCTATGGGAGGTATCCTCTTTTCAAAACTTGCCGTAGAGAACTTACTGGAGCAGGGATTTATGGCAGATTATTTCCTGTTGCCATCGGAGCTTATGATACACCCGCTTCACTATACCTTTCGGGAACAACCGGCAGGCATGGAAAGTATAAAAACGTTCGACCTCCTGGGGCTTGACATGGAAAAGGAGATAGATACCATCCGAATAAATGTAAATGTTCCCTATTCACTTTCTTCGGATGTTTCCGGACCTTTCAGCCCGGAAATAGAACTGGTTTGTCATTCCGGAAATATGTATCGGCCTGTATTTGTCCGTTTTGCTCCGGAAAAAGAAGGTGTCTATGAAGAAATATTGACTGTAGCTACCTCCGGAACAGAACAGTATATCCCGTTGTCCGGCAGGAGTATCTCTTTGCCGGATGCACAGGAATTTACCCTGAAATGGAATCCGTCTTTTAATAAGAAACCGGAATCCGGAACCCTGCTGGATATAAAAACTTCTGTCAGTGGATTGGAAGGGTCCGGAGAAGAAAACCGGCAGCTCCTTTCACCACCGGGAAGTCATTGGCCGGCCGGGGATATCGATATAAATACCTCCCGTTACCTGGAACTGGCCGTATCTTCTCCCCTGGACATGCTTTATCTTACCTCCTTTCAGTTCGAACTCGGAGCCATAGGAGGCAACGAAATGGAATGTACGATTCTGGCTTCTGCCGATCCCTCTTTCTCTGCTCCCTGGTCATTGCTGACCATGGAAAAATTGCCGGATAATAAAACCGGTAGTTATCAGGCAGAGACCTTTATTCCATTGAAAAAGGAAGAACCTTTGTATATACGCATTTATCCATGGTATAAAAAAGCAGCAGAGCAAAAGTTCTTTTTCATAAAGGATGTTACCATAAAAGGGATGTTCCCGGAGAGAGATCCGGAAGGCAGATAAGTCGATTTCTTTAAGGAAAAGATTAAAAAAGAATTATATGAGAATGTAATACCGGAAGTAAAGATGCTGCAGGCATTATGGTCGGAAGCGAATGAATGATTGTAATGGTTTTTGTTTCCTGCAGGGTGTTTCCTTCACAAAACAAAGATGTACGTATGAAAAATAGGCATGTTTTTTTATGGCTGGTGGCAGCCGTTTGTTTCATTTCTTTTTCAACAGGCAAAGAGCGTTCTGTTCATATTTTTATGGCCGGGGATTCTACCATGGCAGACAAACCTTTATACAAATCCGTAGAACACCCCGTTTCGGGATTATTGGTACCTGAAGCCTTTCCCGAAAGAGGATGGGGGCAATTGCTTCCGGAATATTTCGGGCCTGGAGTTGTTATTAAAAATTTTGCGAAGAACGGAAGAAGTACCCGTACCTTTATCGAGCAGGGGTGGTGGGCGAAAATAATGGAGGGAGTACAGAAAGGCGACTATGTCATTATCCAGTTCGGGCATAATGACAGTTCGGAAAGCAAACCCGACCGGTATACTTCTCCTGCCGATTATAAGAAAAACCTCGTCCGTTTTGTGGAAGATGTTCGCTCCAAAGGGGGAAATCCGGTAATCTGCACTTCTGTGGTTCGCCGGAAATTCGATGGTAAGGGAGATTTTCAGGATTCACATGAAGTATATGTAAATCTCGCAAAGGAAGTAGCACGGGAAAAAAATGTTCCCCTGATTGATATGTATGCCAGTACAAAGAACCTGGTAGTACATGCAGGTCCGGAAGCATCGAAAGAATACTTTCTGCACTTGTCCGCCGAGGTGAACCGTAATTTCCCCGAAGGGGTAACCGATAATACTCATTTTGTCCGGGCCGGGGCAAACGCTGTAGCCGGACTTTTTGTGGAAGAGATCGAACAACAGAAAATACAGGGATTAACAAAGTTCCTGAAGAAAAACATTCCCGGCTACGTCTCTGAAGTATGGGTTTCTGACTTAGGAAACGGGAAATATAAAAACCCTGTGTTGTATGCCGATTATTCCGATCCGGATGTATGCCGGGTAGGAGAGGATTATTATATGACTGCTTCCAGTTTTAATTGTATTCCCGGGTTGCAGATATTACATTCGAAAGACCTGATCAACTGGACCATCATCGGTGCCGCTATCCCCCGTCTGGTTCCCGAAGAGGTATTTTCTATTATCCAGCATGGAAATGGAGTCTGGGCTCCTGCTATCCGCTATCACAACGGAGAGTTTTATATTTATTATGGCGATCCGGATTTTGGCATTTATATGACAAAGACTACCGATCCGGCCGGGGAATGGGAGCCGTTGACACTGGTAAAAGCCGGAAAGGGACTTATCGATTCCTGTCCTTTCTGGGACGAAGACGGACAGGCTTATCTGGTACATGCCTATGCCGGGAGCCGGGCAGGAATGAAAAGTGTGCTGGCCCTTACCCGGATGACGCCGGATGGGAAACAGGCAATAGGGGAAAGTAGAATTATCTATGACGGACATGAAATAGATCCCACTATCGAGGGGCCTAAAATTTATAAAAGGAACGGCTATTATTATATATTTGCTCCGGCCGGAGGGGTAGCAACCGGATGGCAGGTAGTGCTTCGTTCGGAGAATATCTTTGGCCCTTACGAAAGGAAAATGGTGATGGCACAGGGGGATACGCCTATAAATGGCCCCCATCAGGGTGCGTGGGTTGACACAACGACCGGAGAAGATTGGTTTATTCATTTTCAGGATGCTTATGCCTTCGGAAGGGTGGTTCACCTGCAACCGATGAAATGGGTGGAAGACTGGCCGGTGATCGGGATCGATAAAAAAGGAAACGGATGGGGAGAGCCTGTACTCACCTATACAAAACCGAATGTAGGAAAAACATATCCTATTGTTACCCCGGTAGAAAGTGATGAATTCTCTGCCAATGAACTGGGATGGCAATGGCAGTGGCATGCCAATCCGGTAGACTGGTGGTATTTTACCAATGAAGAAAAAGGGGTATTGAGCCTTTACTCGGTTCCTCTTCCGGAACATTATAAAAACCTGTGGGACATCCCGAATTTATTGCTCCAGAAAATGCCGGCTACGGATTTTACAGCAACAGCAAAAATTACATTTGTGCCTTCTGCGCAGATCAAAGGAGAAAGGGCCGGGTTCATTGTCATGGGATTGGATTATGCATTATTATCCCTAGAAAATACGGAACAAGGACTGGTGCTTTCCCAGAATGAATGTAAAAAAGCCGATAAGGGAAATCCGGAAAAAGTAAATTCTTCCGTTCATCCGGAAAACAATACGATTTATTTAAGAGTTAAAGTAAAACCCGATGCTTCCTGTGCTTTTAGCTATAGCCTCGATGGAAACAAATACCAGTTCCTGGGAAATAGTTTTACGGCAAAAGAAGGAAAGTGGATTGGTGCAAAGATCGGGTTTTTCTGTAGCCGCCCGGTTACTAATAACGATGGCGGTCGAATAGATATTGACTGGTTCAGGATAGAGAAATAAAAAAGTTTAATTAAATAAATAATGTATATGAAAAAACAGTATCGGAAAACAATGCTTTTGCTTTTAGCCTGCTTAATGGCTGGTTCGGGCAGCAGCGTTGCAGAAGAATTACAACTGGCTTTTCCCGGTGCCGAAGGGTTCGGGAAATACGCTACCGGAGGACGTGGCGGCAGGGTAATAGAAGTAACCACCCTGGACGATTATTCCGAATCCGGGGAAACGCCTATTGAAGGTTCTCTGCGTTCTGCCCTGAAAACAGAAGGGGACGATCCTATCACTATTGTATTCCGGGTAGCGGGTGTGATTACCCTTAAAGAGCGCCTGAAATGCGGAAGACATAATATTACCATTGCCGGACAGACAGCGCCGGGCGATGGCATCTGCATTGCCGGGAATAATATTTATTTTTATGGTAAGAATTTCATTATTCGTTATCTCCGCTTCCGGACAGGAGATGAACAGGGAGTGAATGCCTCCTGTGTCAATGTAGAGAATGCGGAGAATTTTATTATTGACCATTGTTCTTTTAGCTGGTCTATGGAAGAAAATATGACTACCTATGATAATATGTATTCTACCGTACAGTGGTGTATTGTAAGTGAACCTCTTTATCAATCCGTTCATGATAAAGGAAAAAGAGGATATGGCAGCCAGTGGGGAGGCCAGTATGCATCCTATCACCATAACCTTATTGCCCATGCCTATAGCCGTGCACCCCGTGTAAACGGAAGCCGTGCCCACGATACCATGGCGGTAACCGATTTTGTAAATAATGTGATTTATAACTGGGGAAAAAAGAACTCCGTCTATGGTGGGGAATCCGAACTTGAAGGAGGTGCCTGCCATACGAATTGGGTAAATAATTATTATAAACCGGGACCTGCATCCCCCAGTGGTTCCTATTTTGCAGAAGCCAGTTATAATGCGGGTAAAGCTGTAGGATACGGAAAATGGTATGTAACCGGGAACTATATCGATGCTGCTTCCTATGCCACTGTGAATGAAGATAATCATAAAGGGATGAATTATCAGGGTGGCGAAGAGAACCAACGCTCGGACGAACGTTTTGAAGTAGAAGACGTACCTACTACCACGGCTCATCAGGCATATCTGGATGTGTTGGCGGGTGCGGGAGCCAGAATTCCTAAACCCGATGCTATTGACCGCCGCATTCTCGCAGAAGCTGCCGGAGAAAGAAATCCTGTATACGGAGGGGTACTTGGTTCTACCAAGGGCATTATTGATACGCAGGAAACGGTGGGTGGATGGCCGGAATATACCTATGACCCGGCAGATGTTCCTGCCGATACGGACAAAGATGGTATACCCGATGAGTGGGAAATTGCCAATGGCCTGGATCCGAATGACCCGGCAGATGGTGCACATATTGCCGGAAACGGATATTCCAATCTGGAGAATTATTTGAATAGCATAGAGGAAACAATCACCGGTATTTATTCTCCGGAACAGAATAAAAATAATAAAATCTGCATTTCGTTCGATGCAGGACAACAGATATTATATATCAATTCCTCAGAAGAAGTAAAACACATTGGGATATATGATGTAAATGGGAAAAATATTTATAATTGGTCACTGAATACAATGAATGCTTATTTGCCTGTTGAAAATATCTGGAAAGGTTTTTATATTATTCAAATAGAAACAGGGAAGAGTGAACTAGAAAGTTTTAAGATGATTTTTTAGAAATATTTATCTTTATAAATTAAAACAAAGGCCAGCTTCTTTGATAGCTGGCCTTTGTTTTAATCTCAATAGAAGTTCTTTTATACACTTTTTTATTTTGAAGGAAGGAACTTACGGATAATTTTTCCGGACAATATGTCGAATGTCTTATTATATACAAAGGATAATAAATAGGAAATGAGAATTACCATTAACAAATGTGCAATAGAAAATAATGAAATCAATAGCGGATGCATTCCGTCATTAATTAAAAGTGGGATAGTAAATTTTCTTAATGGGCCATTTATAATAAAAATGTACATGCTTATGGATCCTACAAATGCAAGAAAACGACTTCCTTTATCCATTTTCTGATATATGGGATGACAAAGAACAAGAAGAATAATTGTTATAGAAAGGAAGCTGAGGGGAAATGTCTAAACCGATAGGTTGGATAAGATAAAAATGATAATCGAAATCAGCAGTATTTTGCCATTCACTTTGATATCTTTAAACATAGCCAATCCGATTCCTAATAAAAATTCGGGAATATGACCGGGAAAGTTACCGAATAATGGGATATTCAGTTTTTCTGTGAGCGGAAATAAAGCATATATTACCACATAGCTAAATATAAGCACTCTGTAAAATCCTTTTTCTTTTTTTTATTTAAATACCTGAATAAAAAAGGAAATATAAAATATAATTGGAAGAATTAAACTGAAAAACCACCATGGACCAACTTCACTAAAGAGGGTATTATAAGATAGATTTATTAACATGGATAAATAAGAAATAGTTATTTTCATAGCTGAACCTAATGTAATGCGATCAAAAAACATGATGCAATACAGAATAATTCCAAAAATAAGTAAAGCATATATTTTTATTATACGGGGAATAATAAATTCTTTATATGAAAAATTCTGCTTCTGAAGATATTTTTTTGTCAGCCCATATCCACTGGCAAAAATAAATAATTATACTCCAAAGTGCCCAAAATAAGATAAAAAACTATTAAATACGCTTAAAGGGCTATCTGAAAAACTTTTTATAAATACTGAAAATACATGAAAATCATAATTCATCTCATTTTCAGAAATGTTAGTTATCCGATGCAAAAAATTATGAAAGGTTATGAGGATTATACCTATACCTTTTATAATTTTGACTTGTTGGGTATTTATATTTGCAAAAGATATATTCATCTGTATTTATATTTTTAATGTAGATTTAAAATAATCTTTATTATTTAAGAATATGATATTTTGATGTAAAACAATGGATTAAAGAATTTGTTTTTCTTTATAAAAAATATATTAAAAATGACAAAACAAAGGTTGCTACGTTTTTGTG
>JAJQEC010000094.1 GCA_021201815.1 Candidatus Azobacteroides sp.
AATTAATAGATTTATGCATTAGTGTTTTTTTAATAAAGAAGATCAAAAATAATATAAATAAGTTATTATTTCTAATTTAACTTTTCCACATATCTGTTGTATGGTTCATAAAATAAATCTAAATTTGTATAATCTCAAATTATGGAAAAATGAGAGGCTTTAAATTTGGAATTTTATTTATCATTTTAATATCTTTTTGGGTTACCGGCTGTAGCACTCAAAAAAGCAATCATTCTTCTGTAGAAAAAAAGAAAACAGAAAAGGTAGTGAAGTATGCCCATAAGTTTAATGGGACAAAATACAGATATGGCGGAAAGAATCCGAAAACCGGATTTGACTGTTCGGGTTTCATCTGTTATGTTTATAAAGAAATAAATGTTCAACTTCCACCTTCTTCCAGGGAACTTTCTAAAAAAGGGAAAAATATCTCTCTGAATAAAGTAAAAGCCGGAGATCTCTTGTTTTTTAAAGGTTCTAATAAGAAAAATAAAAAAGTAGGACACGTAGCTTTAGTAACAGAAAATAAATCAGGAAAGATTAAAATGATTCATGCTACTACTAGTAAAGGTGTAATAACAGAAACATATAATTCTTCTTCCTATTGGACCAGCAGATTTCTTTTTGCGAAGAGAATAATAAACTAGAAAAAAGGAAGGAAAATAGTAGAATAAGAAATTAAAGTGATTTCTCAAATTCTTCATTATAATCCGGAATATCTTCTAAAAAACAGTAACTTTTATTTTTATAATCCATCTGACAACAGTAGTGCTTCAGTCCATTGCTAACAATCAGGTAAGGAACCTGCATGGTTAAATTGTACACACAAATCTGATTGAACACATGTTGAGTAATCGGTACAGAAGGTGCTTTGTATTCAATAATAATAATGGGTTGTCCGAAATGATTATACACAACAGAGTCACAACGCTTTTTCAGCCCGTTGTAGATCAAACGGATTTCATTCCCTATTCTTCCTGCCGGATAGTTTTTGTATTTTAATAAATAATGGATAAAACTTTGTCTAACCCATTCTTCCGGTGTAAGAGCAATGTATTTTTTTCTCAGAGGATCAAAAATGAAGTATTTGCCTTTTTCATTTTTAATGACAGGAGAGAAGTCCGGTAAATTTAAAGGGGTAGTATATGCTTTTTTATTCATTTTCTACAATAAGTAAGTCAGCCATGATTCCATCTGAAACAAAGATCCCTTTTTTCGTTAGTCGTACGATATCTATGGTCGGTTGTTCAAGTAGGTTCTGAGACAAATATTTTTTGATTTGTTTTATAAAATAATTTTTCTTTTCTTCACCGAATAATGTTTCCAGTTCTTTTATAGACAAGCCTTGCATAGTTCGTAATGAAGTAATAATAAATTCATTATAAGCGGAAACATTATCTATGCATTCAACTATTTGTATATTTTGCTTTTCTGAAATCCCTTTTATATAGTTTTCAATATGAGAAGGATTAAAACTTCTGGTATGCTTATTATAAGAGTGTGCGGAAGCTCCTATGCCCAGATAACAGATTCTTTTCCAATAAGAAGAATTGTGCCGGGATATGTAATTTTGTTTAGCAAAATTAGATATTTCATATTGCTGAAAACCTGCCAGGGACATTTTATTCATTAATAATTCGAACATATCGTTACTAAGTTGCTCTTCTACCGGAATAATTTCTTTTTTTTTCCATTTTTTGAACAGTGGAGTTTCTTCCTCATAAATAAGGTGATAAGCAGAAACATGCTGTATGAATAGGTCTAATGCTTTTTCCAGGGAATAATCCCAATTTGCCAGAGTCTGTCCGGGAAGTCCATATATCAGATCTATGCTTATATTCTTAAATCCTTCTGTTTTAGCATCTTTTATTGTCTTTTTAACCTGTTCTACAGAATGTCTACGGTTTAAAAATGTGAGTTCCTGTGGTATGAAGCTTTGTACACCTATGCTGAGACGGTTAACCGGTAATGAATGGAGCGCTGAAATGTACTCTTCAGACAGGTCGTCCGGATTTGCCTCAAAAGTAATTTCCGGGTTTTTAAGAACCGTATAATTCGTATAAATGGTGTCAAAAATTTCCTGAAAAAAGGTTACAGGTAATAAACTGGGTGTTCCGCCTCCAATATAAATTGTTTCTATCGGTTCATTATTCAGGTAATCTTTTCTGTTTTTTAATTCTTCACAGACTGCTTCTTTATATTCTTTAATAAGAGCAATAGTAGTGAGCGAATAAAAATCGCAGTAGAGGCACTTTGTTTTACAAAAAGGAATATGAATATAGATGCTGGCCATGCTTTACATTCTTACCCGCCAGTATTTACCGGTAATGTCAAATATCTCTTTATATATTTCTTTGTCAGTTTCCGTGAGTTCTTTCCCCCTTCTCTTCATAACGGCTTCAGCCATCATAAAAAACTGAGGTAAATCATGCAATGAAAAACCGGTAACTCCTCCTTTTGCAAAAGATGGAATAAAGGTTTTAGGGAAGCCGGAACCGACAAAATTTACGCCTACACCCATTACCGTGGCTGTATTCATCATAGAGTTGATCCCTATTTTAGAATGGTCTCCCATTATAAGCCCACAAAACTGTAATCCTGTTTTCAGAAATCGTTCTTCTTTGTAGTTCCACATTTTTATTTCACTGTAATCATTTTTCAGATTGGAAGCTGTTGTTCCGGCTCCGAGGTTACACCATTCTCCGATTACCGCATTTCCAAGAAAACCATCATGCGCTTTGTTAGAGAACCCTTGCATTACTACATTATTCAGTTCTCCGCCTACTTTGCAATAAGGACCTATTGTTGTTGCACCGTATATTTTAGCACCCATATTAACGGTGCCGTTTTCACAAATTGCAAAAGGACCCCGGATAAGGCTGCCTTCCATAATCTCCGAATTTTTTCCAATGTACACAGGGCCTTTTTTTACATTTAAAATAGTTTCTTCTATAACGGCTCCTTCTTCGAGGAAAACAGCCGGAAGATCATTTTTTAACAACGGATTTCCGATTACTTTTACAGAAGAAGGCAGGGGAGAGGATGTTCTGTTTCGGGTCAACAGTTCATAATCTTCTGAAAGTGCTATTTCATTCCGGAGAAATATATCGTACAACCAGCAAATCTGAATGGAAGCTGACTTTGTTTCTTTATTGCGAAGATTTTCTATGGCGCTGAAATCTTCCTTTTTCCCTCTTAACGCAAATAAATCATTTTCTTTAAAAAGGCATTCTCCATATTGCAGTGTCTTTATTTCTTCAATCAGAATTTTATCCGGAATGATATTTCCTGCAATAAAAATCGAATCTTCTGCAGAGTGGAGAGGATATTTTGTTTTCAGATAATCTTCCGTTAAATAAGAAATAGTTGCATCAGGAAAGTATTTTTCCCATTTTTCGCGGATAGTGAGGATTCCTACACGAATTTCGGCAACAGGGCGGGTAAAAGTTAAAGGTAGAAGGTTTCCCCGGTATTTTCCATCAAATAAAATAATATTCATATAATAAGCTGGTTAGATTCCAGATACAAAAATAATTAATTATTCCGGGGTAAACATGATTTAAGGTGAGAAAATAACCGATACAAAAAAGCTCCGGTCTATTTTGTAAACCGAAGCCTTCTATAATTCTCATGCTATGAAAACTTATTTTTTCTTGTTTTCTATGTGTTTCTGATAACGATTCATAAATTTATCCACACGTCCTGCTGTATCTACAAGTTTTTGTTTTCCTGTATAAAAAGGATGGGATGTGCTTGAAATTTCAAGTTTAACAAGTGGATATTCCACACCATCTATTTCTACTGTTTCTTTGGTGTTAATTGTCGAACGGGAAATGAATGTATCTCCGTTAGACATGTCTCTGAAAGCTACCGGGCGATAGTTATCCGGATGAAGTTCTTTTTTCATTATATTATTTTTTTATATTATTTTCCAAATTTTAGGGCTGCAAATTTACCTACTTTATTTGAAATAAAAAATTCTTTTACTTTTTTTCTTTGATTTTTTATGCTCTTCTTTAATAAAATAAAATGTTTTTGTTTGTATATCGTTTTTCAGGCTTTAAAATATCTTTTTCAGTGAACTTTATTTTCATTTATTTTCTTTACTGTTTTAATACCAGTTCGTATTATAATAAGGCGAACTACTTTGTTCCCATTTCAAATCCTTCAGTAAAGACGATTTCACACTGATCGTGAAATTGTAGCTGGTATAGGGGCCGATGGGAACTACCTGAGCAGACATAGTGAAACAATGGAGATCGCGGGAAATAGAGCAGGTTGTATATCCGAGTTCTTTTTTGTCGAAATTATAGTTTGAGCTAAAACTTACATTCCAGTTTTTAGAAAAGCGGAGGCTTCCGCCAAAGCTAAGGCTCTGGTTCCATTTCAGGTCAAAATCCTTTTTTTCATAATTAAAAGGACCTTGTACCAGGCTGACATTATAATTCAGGTTAAAGGTCCAGGGAACTTCCCATTTCACATAGCCGTCCGAATCGAGAGTTTTTCCGTACGCATCATTTGAATTATGGGGATTCCGGGAATTTTCACTTCCTTCCTCTTCATCCAGTAACGGTTCGGAAATATCATTTGTCGGCTCGGAGTCCTTTTTGTCTTTTTTTCGTTTGAATGTATCGTTATTCCATGAAATACTGGGAATGGAAAAAGTCATGGATCGTAGTTTTCCGGGAATCCGGTTCTTTTTCCACTGAGTAACATTCACTTTCTGATAGGTTCTTCCTCCTGCATTCTCTATTACTTCATAGGTATAAGGATCAAACCTTGCTGAAACATTTAAATTATAACTTTTTGTAATTTTTATTGCCAGGCTGGCGAGGATGTCACTCCAGTTTAAAGAATCCGCAACAAGATTATAAGAAGTAGAGATTGATAATTTATCAATCAAACTTATTTTTCGGATTCCGGTCGAATCCTTGTCTGATTTGACCTTCATTTCAAGGGTATTGTCTACAGCAAAGTTAATACTTCCGGATTTCGTCTGGGAAGGAGATCCATAGATCCCATTGCTGAATGGCTGATACACAGTAGTAATTAGTTCACCGTCCCGGGAATAGGAATAACTATCATAATAGCCATATTTGGGATTTGTAAAATCCGGAGTCATACTAAAGCCGATAGACGGCCGGAAAGTATGACGGATCATTTCCACCTTATCCCCGAAAATCGGAAGTGGTTTGAAGAATCCGTATACCTGGGTTTGTGCGCTGAGCTCGACACTATAATTGTATAGTCTGTTAAATCCGTAAACGGTATCCTGCACCTCTTTGTTTTCTGCCGCATCCCAGCTCCTGTTAATTCTGGAACCATACCAACGTTCTTCATAATTAAAAGACGGGGAAATATTGATATTATCAAAAATAGTAAAGGTAGCCTGAACAGGAATTACATGTCTCATTCCGTTTGTCCAGTCTTTCCTCAGGCTGGATTTGAATAACTGGTCTTCTTTTGTTTTGATTTTATTATCAACTGTTCCCTGGTAAGAAACGGAAATTTTTTCATACCACTTCTCTTCTCCGAAAGTATTTTTTCTTTTGAAAGGGTAAAGGGTAACCGTACTAATACTTAAAGAAGGTAATGACAACTGGATCGTTGAGTCGGACGCTACCTGGTCTACGCGGGCGGAGGTGTTTAATGTTACTTTATTATCGAAAAGTTTCCTGCTGTAATTAACAGTAGAAGACTTGGTATTTTGTGTATAGCTGTTATTATATAAGCTATTCAGACTATTTCTGTTGTATCCGCTGGTAGAAAAGTTCACACTGGCAGATAACGTTTGATTCGGACTTGCTTTCGCATCCTGAGAATGGCTCCAGTTCAAACTGAAGTCTTTTCTTACGCTGTAATCTCCGGCAATTTTATCTCCCAGAACCGTTGTAATGTAATTTGCATTTACATTCCCCCGGAATTTATATCTTCTGGCATACGTAGAAGCAGCTTTTAATCCCCATGATCCTTTTGTATAGATTTCTCCGGTTAACGCAAGGTCGACATAATCATTAATGGCAAAATAATAGCCTCCGTCCCGAAGATAAAACCCCCGGGTAGATTCGTCCCCATAGGAAGGCATAATTACTCCGGAAGAATATTTGCTGGTAAAGGGGAAAAATCCGAAAGGAAGAGCAAGCGGCAAAGGCACATCTTCAATGACAAGATAAGCAGGACCGGTTACCACATTCTTTTTCGGACGCACCTTCGCTTTTGTAAGATGGGTATAAAAGTGCGGATGGTCATGGTGATCACAGGTAGTGTATTTTCCATCTGCCATAAAGAATGAGCCGTCGTTCATCCTTTTTGCTTCTCCGGCAGTTATATAGCCTTCTCCCTGTTCGGTAATTACATTGGTAATATATCCTTTGGAAGTATTGAAATTATACAGAATGCTTTCCGAGTGGTAGATATCCCCTCCGCTTTTAAATACAGGATAACCCACCTTCTGCTCTAAAGAGTCTAATTTCCCGATGGCATATACCATACTACTATCCATATTCATGCGGATGTATTCTGCTTCAAGTTCTATATCCGTATAGGTAACTTTCCCTTCTCCGAAAAGATAACCGATACCTTCTCCGGTAAAGATTATGGAATCTCTGGATTGATAGTTTACCGTAGCCTCGAGCGCATCCTTTTTCCGGGAAGGGGTAAGAGGGATAGAATCAACAATAAGACTATCCGCTACCAATGAGATAGTGTCTGAAGAAAATCCGGAAGCCTCATCTGTTTCTATAGAAGTAGAAGGCTCTCCTTCCTGGGGGAAAACAGAGAAAGAAAGAGCAAAGCCCAGCCACAGAAAAAACAGTATTATAAACTTCTTTGTTCGATACAGCATCCGATAATAAAAAAACTGTTAGCAGGATTCTGATATATTTTATGGCTTTCCTGCCGGTTTTATTTGGAAGCACAAAATTAAGATATTTTTAATGGAAAATAGAGTTTCGTTTTGGTTTTTTGATATTTTAGCAATCCTGAAATTGTATTAACCCTCAGAAAAATAGAGACAACCGGACATTTCTCAATAAAAAAGCCTTAATAAACGTTGAGTTTATTAAGGCCTTTTCTTTTTTTATAAAAATTTTTTACTCGCTTTCTTCACAGGTTTCTTCAGAAACCAAAATACCATGCTCTTTCAATATTGCTTCGGCTTTTTCCAGGATTGTAGTATCATCCAGCATTACAATACCCCCATCGGGTCCGGGTTCTATATGAATGCCACAACTTTTGCCTTCTTTATAGTTCTGGCCACCAAAATAATTCCGTACTGTTTCTACGCTTAAACCCAGTTCATCTGCGATTCGATGAGTACTTCCGTCCGGCAAACTATCTTTAATTTTCCGAAGCTCGTTGAATGTGATTGTTTTAGCCATGGTTATTTATTTTTAAATTAGAATTTAGTAATTGATTAATTAAAACAGCAATAAATTTACGCTTTATATAATAAATAACAAATTTTTCTTATAAAAATTTTACTAAAACAATATTTTTTTGTTTTTTTTATTTGCAGGTAACTTTTTTCTTCATAATATAATCATTCATGAAGAAATTATTACCAATATCATTATCTACTTCCCGGTCAATTTCGAAACCCATTCTTTTATAAAAATTTACAGCTCCGTTATGTCGGTTGACATTCAACTCTAAAAATGCTTCCGGGTTTCCGTTATATTTTTTTATATGTTCTTCGGCTTTTTCTATTAGCAATTTCCCTAATCCTTTTCCCTGTACAGATGGAATGATATATATTTTCTGCAGGTGAAAAAGATTCTCTTTTTCTTTTTCAATAGATAAGTATCCGACCGGATTTTCGTCTTCGAATAAGATATAATAAGTATGACCCGAATCCATTTGAGTTTCCAAAGAAGGAACAGAATACATCCAGTCGAACATATATTCCAGTTGTTCTCTGGAAAGAATATTTCCATAGGTCGGTTCCCAGACCTGGGAAGCCAGGTGATGGATCAGGGGACAATCTTTTTTAGAAGCTTCTTTTATCTCAAACATACCAGAGGATTAGTTAATAAGCCGATTCAAATTGTTTTAAAAACCGGAGATCGTTTTCATAAAACATCCGTATGTCTTTTACCTGGTAACGCAGATTGGTAACGCGTTCAATACCCATTCCAAGTGCATATCCCGAATATATCCGGCTATCAATACCACAGCTTTCCAGAACGTTCGGGTCTACCATACCGCAACCAAGAATTTCTACCCATCCGGTATATTTACAGAACGGACAGCCTTTTCCTCCACACAGGTTGCAGGAAATATCCATCTCCGCAGAGGGCTCCGTAAACGGGAAAAAAGAAGGTCTCAGCCGGATCTTTGTATCTGCACCGAATAATTCTTTTGCAAAAAACAAAAGGGCTTGTTTCAGGTCCGTAAAAGAAACATCCTTATCAATATAAAGAGCTTCTACCTGATGGAAACAACAAAGGGAACGGTAAGAAATAGCCTCATTCCTGTATACTCTGCCCGGACATATAATGCGGATAGGTGGTTCGGTCTTTTCCATTACTCTTGTCTGGACAGAAGACGTGTGGGTACGTAGAAGAATGTCCGGGTTTGTCTGAATAAAGAACGTATCCTGCATATCTCTCGCCGGATGATCTTCCGGGAAGTTCAGCGAAGAGAAGACATGCCAGTCATCTTCTACTTCCGGACCTTCTGCAATACTGAAGCCCAGTCGTGCAAAAATGTCACATATTTCATTTTTAACAATAGACAGCGGATGACGTGTTCCGAGAGGAACCGGATAAGAAGTCCGTGTAAGATCCATATCCGACTCTTCTGAAGAAGAACTTTCAAACGAAATTTTCAATTCGTTTATTTTTTCCTGAACTTTATCTTTCAGCTCATTCAACTTTTTCCCGACTTCCCGTTTCTCTTCCGGTGAAAGCTCTCGGAACTCAGTAAAAAGCCGAGTGATTTCTCCTTTTTTGCTCAGAAAACGGATGCGTAACGCTTCAAGTTCTTCTATATTCGTGGCAGACAGTTGGTTTATCTGTTCCAGCAGTTTGTTAATTTTATCAGTCATGGGTTGGTTTGAATAATCTGGTTACAAATTTAAAAAGAATAATCATTAATAAAATGTCTATCCGGAAATAATAAGCCATTTTTAATCCAGATAGAGATAATCATAATGGATAATAGGTCTTGCCCCTTGTTTTCCTATCAGCTCTTTTGCTTTTTCATTATCATATCTGACTTTTCCCAAGCCGATTTGATTTCCTTTTTCATCCAGAATCCGTACGATATCGTCTTTCTCGAATTCTCCTTTGATATCTGTCACTCCTACCGGTAGCAGGCTGGTTGCTTTTTCTCCCAGCAAGGCTTCTTTGGCATAGGCATTAATATATATTTCCCCTTTCGTAAATCCATCGGAATGGGCAATCCACTTTTTTACATTGGAAATGGGATTTTGTGCCGGCAAAAAAGTAGTGCAGATAACCGTACTGTTTTTCTTCATTAATTGAGGAAGAATATTATCTTTCTTACCATTGGCAATAATCACACTAATACCCTCCGAAGCTACTTTCCGTGCAATAGTATATTTTGTCATCATTCCGCCGCGTCCGAATTGGGATTTGGTTGTCTGGATGAAGTCGACAGCTTCCTCTTTATCATTTTTTATTTCGGATATCACTTTGGAAGAGGGCAGGGTAGGGGGACCATCATATATTCCGTCTACATTGCTTAATATAACCAATGCTTCTACATTCATCATAGAAGCGATTAGCCCGGAAAGTTCATCGTTATCTGTAAACATCAGTTCTGTAACAGAAATAGTATCATTTTCATTTACAACCGGAATCACTTTATTTTCCAGCATCACCGTGATGCAGTTTTTCTGATTCAGGTAATGTTTCCGGGAACCGAAATTTTCCTTTGTCGTCAGAATCTGACCGCAGGCCATCCCATGTTCCCGGAACAGCTCATAATACCTGTTAATTAATTTCGCCTGTCCTACCGCTGAAAATAATTGCCTGGAGGAAACCGTATCCAGTTTATTCTTTAATTTCAATTCACTTCGCCCGGAAGCAACAGCTCCTGAAGAAATTAAAATCACTTCCAGTCCGTTTTTTCTTAGTTCCGCAATCTGGTCTACCAATGCGGAAATACGGGTGACATCCAATGTCCCGTCCGGCCTGGTCAGCACATTACTTCCGATTTTTACAGCAATCCTTTTGAAACGATACATTCAGGTAAGATATAAGTAACTTAATGAATTATTTTAACAGGCAAAGTATGGTTATTTTGTGGTTGATACATTCTGGATCGGGATTTCACGCATAAAATGTAAATCCAGGGAAATAAGAGTTTCTGTAGCCGTAACTCCTTTGATTTCCTGTATTTTATTATTCAGCAGATCCATCAGATGTTCATTGTCTTTTGCATATAGTTTGACCAGCATCGTGTAAGGGCCGGTTGTAAAGTGGCATTCTACTATCTCCGGTATATTTTCCAATTCCGCCCCTACGTTTTTGTACATAGACCCTTTCTCCAGTTTTACTCCGATATAGGTACACGTCCTGTAGCCGAGGGATTTCGGATTTACATGGTAGCCGGAACTGACAATTATATTAAGGTCAATCATTCGTTGAACACGCTGATGAATAGCGGCACGAGAAACTCCACATTCCGCGGCTACATCTTTAAACGGAATACGGGCATTTTTAGTAATGATTTCAAGGATTTGTTTATCCAGATTATCAATTTTTCCCATTTGAATATATTTTTAAAACATTTTGTTGCAAATATATATTTTTTTGAAAGAAAAAGAAGAAATAATTGACAAAATGTTTAAAAAGTCTTCCCTTTTAAGTAAATGGTGAAAAAGTTCGGAATTGCCCCACAAAGAATAAGGGATGAACTAAGCTTTTCTCTCCTTTGTTATATAAAAGGTAAACAAAATATTAATAAAAACAATTTGATTATGAGAGACGATATATTTGTACCCGGAGTATCATCCGGTTCGAACGCACAGATGGACTTTCCGGATCCTGTTTTTAACGAAACCCCGGATTCCGAAGCAGAAGAAGATTTGTTTTTTGATAAAGGAAATAGTAAAAAAGACGATACTTCCACAACAGAAGAAAAAGAAATAGATGATTCGGATGGAGTGTGCTGAAAATAAAGAATAAGAAACTCCTTATCCGGATTCCTATGCTAAAAGAGGTATTTTTAATAATAGAAATACCTTTTTTATTTCTGTTATAATGTAAAATTTTCTTCACATAACTGCTTTTGACCAAACCCCACCCCTTTGGCGAAGCCAAAGGTACTCCCCTCGTACGTTTGCATGAGA
>JAJQEC010000106.1 GCA_021201815.1 Candidatus Azobacteroides sp.
ATATTCTATTATTCTAGAGAAATATAAATTAGCAATATATTTAATGTATAAGTATATATTTTAATTTAAAACAAAAAGCGAACAAATTTGATAGAGTAATTAATTCTTATTTAATAGAAAAAATTCCATGGTTTTTAATCCTGATATATGCAAATTTAAATAAACCTTGCTTTTCTTTCTCATATCCTGTTTATTAAAGAGGATTTTAGTTAATTGTTTTTAATTTAGGTAGAAAAGACTTTCTCTTTTTATGAAAAGAAGTTAGTTCCACCTGTTGAATTTGTTTCAGGCATTTATTTAACAATGGGTTATTATTGGATAAAGTATTTTTTAGATTCTGAAATTTTGTATAAATTAAAATTGAATTTTTGTTTAATGTTTAATAAATTATGTAAATCTTTTATCTAACTTTGTCTTTACTCCGTCCTATCTTTTTTGCTTGTTTTGTTTTTTATATTCTTGAAAATCAATAAGGATAAATTAAAGAAATATAAAATGAGAAGTATTTATTTTTTTAACTTTATTATCAGAATACGAAAATTTTATAAATGTTTATTTGCATTATTTGTTTCTTTAAAACAATGTTACAATGACAGAGATAGGAAAATACATACAAATTATCAGAAAGCAAAAAGGATTGAAACAGAAAGATATTGCCTCAATTTTAGGAATATCTATTGCGGGTTATTCTAAAATAGAAAACGGAGAAATTGATGTTACTTTTTCGAAAATAGAAAAAATTGCAGCTTTTCTGGGAATCAAAATGTCTTTATTAATGAAATATTATGAAAACGGGAAACCGAACAAAAATTCATATTCGGAATTCTTTGAAAAAGAGGGATGTGATCCCATTCATGCGATGCTGGAAAGAAAAATCGAAGATTTAGAAGAAAATGAAAGAATATTGAGACAAGCGTATGAAGATATGAGAAGAATGATGGCCGAAGAAAGGAATCATTACTTAAAAGATCAGGATAAAAAATAATACTTTTATCAGGTAAAAGAAGTTGAAACTAGTGCTATCCATACCTTTTTTAAAATAAACCGCAGAAATATAACAAACATATTTCTGCGGTTTAGGGAGCTTTGTCTATTTTCCGAAAAAAAATAAATAAAGGAGAATTATTTGATTTCCCAGGTTTCTCCACTCAGGAGATAATCTTTTAAAGTACGTACCGGATTTTTGGTTTGTATTTCTTTTATCTGATTTGTAAAATCTTCTTCATAAGTAGCAGTAGTGTAATCTCTGATAACTCCTAATGCAAGAGGAAGATCTCCTTCCATGGTTGCTAGTTTATAGTGTAAGATATTCTCTTCGCATTTCGCATCATGGATTAAAATATCTTTTTCAGTGATCCCGTTTTCTCCTATTTTTACTGCTTTAAGATTAAATCCATCCAGTACCAATCCTTTATCTTTGTTTTTACCGAATATCATAGGTTTCCCATGCTCCAATAAAATAGTTCTTTCAGCCCGGAATTCTTTATCAATAATCGGTTGGTAAATATTATTATTATAAATCACACAATTAAGGAGTACTTCTACTACGGCAGCTCCTTTATGTTTACCGGCCTCCACAAAAGTTTCTGTTGATAAACGTAAGTCAACATCAATCGTACGGGCAAAGAAATTACCTCTGGCTCCGATCGTTAATTCTCCCGGACGAAACGGTTCTTCTACGGTTCCATAAGGAGATGATTTGGAAACAAATCCTTTCTCGGAAGTTGGAGAATATTGGCCTTTTGTTAAGCCATATATTTTATTGTTCAGTAGAATAACATTCACATCCAGATTCCGACGGATAAGATGGATAAAATGGTTGCCTCCGATTGCAAGGCAGTCTCCGTCCCCAGTTACCTGCCATACGGATAATTCCGGATTTGCCAGTTTTACACCGCTTGCAATTGCCGCAGCGCGTCCGTGGATGGTATGGAACCCATATGTATTCATGTAATAGGTAAGGCGAGAAGAACAGCCAATTCCTGATATAACAGCTGTTTCATAAGGTTTCAGCCCTAGTTGAGACATTGCTTTCTGTAAGGAATTCAGTACTGCATGATCTCCACATCCGGGACACCAACGCACATATTGGTCACTTTTAAAATCTTTTGGTGTATATTGTAAGGATTGTAGATTATTCATTTATTATTCCTCCATTAATTTTTTAAAATATTCAACTAATTCAATTTCTGTAAAAGGTTGACCCTGAATTTTATTATATTGAAGAATATTTGCATGTGGTACTTTACTTCTCAGATATCCTGCAAATTGCCCGTTATTCAACTCACATACGATTACCTTTTTATATTTTGTCAATATTTCAGAGGTATTTGTTGGTAAGGGACTAATATATTTAAAATGAGTAAAAGCTATGTTTCCCCCTTCACTTAATATGTTTTCAACAGCAGCATATAAATGGCCGTAAGTACCGCCCCATCCAACAACCAGCACATCCGCATCTTTATTTCCCATTATTTCCTGAGGAGGTAATTCAGTGGCTATTCTATCTACCTTTGTCTGGCGGGTTTTAGTCATTTTTTCATGATTTGCCGGATCTGTGGAAATAGCACTTGTCTGATAATCTTTTTCCAGTCCTCCCAGACGATGCATAAATCCTTCCATTCCTGGTATGGCCCAGTAACGTACCATTGTTTCTTCATTTCTTTTATAAGGCTTCCAGCCTTCCAGCATCTCCGGTTTTACATAAGGGGGATTAATAGAAGGATATTCTTCCAGGTCAGGAATTCTCCATGCAGACGAACCGTTTGCTAAAAAACCATCTGTAAGTAAGATCACAGGAGTTAAATGTTCCAGAGCAATTTTAGATGCCATATAGGCTGCATCAAAACAATCCGTGGGAGTGCTGGCTGCCATTACTACTACGGGTGATTCGCCATTTCTTCCATACAGTGCCTGATAAAGATCTGATTGTTCTGTTTTAGTGGGTAATCCTGTAGAAGGACCTCCTCTCTGCACATCAATGATTACCAAGGGTAATTCTGCCATAACAGCAAGTCCTATCGCTTCGGACTTTAAAGCCAGTCCTGGTCCTGAGGTAGAAGTAGCCGCTAAGCTTCCTGCAAAACTTGCACCTATTGCGGAACAAATACCGGCAATTTCATCTTCAGCCTGCATGGCTTTTACACCCATTTCTTTCCTGGCAGAAAGTTCCTGTAATATCTCCGTAGCGGGAGTGATCGGATAACTTCCGAGAAATAATTCCAATCCGGCTTTTTCTGCTGCTGCAATTAATCCTAAAGCAGTAGCTTTATTACCCTGGATATCTGTGTAAATGCCTTTTTCAGTCTGAGCAGACTCAATGCGTATTGTAGATACGGAAGCATGAATATTATGCCCATAGTTATACCCATCGGCTAATACTTTAATATTAGCTTCCATTATTTTTTCCTTTTTCCGGAATTTGTTTTGAAGCATTTCAAAAGCATGCTCCAGCGGACGGTTTAATAACCAGCAAGTAAGTCCTAGTGCAAACATGTTTTTTGAACGCAGCCGGGCTTTATTGTCAAGTCCACTATCAGCAAGACTTTCCTTTACGGCAGTTTCAATCGGGGCACTTACTACTTGTACATACAGGCTATTTAATCCTAATTCTTCAAAAGGATCTTCTGTTTTAAAATCTGCTTTCTTCAGATCACTTTCTTTGAAGCTATCGGAATCAATAATGATAATTGCATTGGGTTTCAAACGATTTGCGTTTACTTTCAACGCGGCGGGATTCATTGCAATTAAAACATCTGCTTTATCTCCCGGTGTAAAGATTTTTTTAGAACCTAAATGAACCTGAAAGCCGGATACTCCGCTTAAAGATCCTTGTGGAGCACGTATTTCCGCTGGAAAATCAGGGAATGTAGAGATATGATTTCCTAATACTGCTGATAAATTAGAAAAAATATTGCCGACAAGCTGCATCCCATCGCCGGAATCACCGGAAAAACGGATTACGACATCCTCTAATTCTTTTACTTTTGTTTGCTCTGTCATATAGTCAATAAATAAGAAATGGATACTGAATGTAAACCAATATAAGTAAGATATAAGTTATTCTTATGAAGTTTTTACCTGTCATTTGTCGAAAAAAAATAAGAAATAGTTAGTTTAATCTTTCTATTTATCGAAAAATGAGGGAATTCTCTTTCTTTTTGAGGCATGCAAAGTAACAAAAAAAAATGCTATTATCCAAATAGCATTTTTTTCTTATTACCTGATACTCTTTTTTATATATTTTTCCCGGTATTCAGAGGGTGTAACTCCGAATTTCTGTTTGAAACATCTACTCAGATACCGGGGATCATTCATTCCTACCATATAAGTGATTTGTGAAATTGTATATTGTCCGGATTCAATTAACTGGGAAGCCCGTTTGATTCTGATTTCCCGTATAAATTCAATCGGAGCAAGTCCGGTAATGGATTTCAGCTTTTTAAAAAATACGGTTCGTCCCATGAACATTCCGGCAACCAGATCATCTACTTTGAAATCCATATTGTCAATATTTTTTTCCATAATGTTCATAATATTCTTCATAAATTCCTGGTCATACGGATTTATCTGCGGTGCTTCCGGCGTAACTTCGATATATTCCGGTGAATTTCCTTTATTTCCGGAATATTCCATAAAAGCTTTCTGCCAGTTTAGCCTTTGCTGAAGAATGTTCTCAATGCGTATTTCAAGATGTTTTGCACTGAATGGTTTTGTTATATAATCATCTGCTCCGTATTTTAAACCTTCCAGTTGGCTATCATTATCCGATTTTGCAGTCAGAAGAATGATAGGAATGTGGCTTGTGGTAATATTACCCTTCAATTGTTCGGTTACTTCAATTCCATTCATTTCCGGCATCATTATATCGGAAATAATAAAATCCGGAATTTCTTTCAGGGCAAGTTCTAATCCGGTTTTTCCGTTATCAGCTTCCAGGATTTTATATTTTTCGGAAAGAATCATACGTAAAAATGCTCTTACTTCCTCATTATCTTCAATAATAAGTAAAGTAGGCAAAGAGGAAACAACTTCTTCCTCTTCTTTTTCTATTTTTCCTTCTCCTTCTATAGAAGAATCTTCGGTAATATACTTATCCGGGTTTTCTTCTGATTTTATAAATTCCGGATTTTCACTATCTTTTATCAAATAATCAATGTCTTTATTGTCATTGTAATGCCTTGTTCCTAATAAGAACTTAATAATAAAGGTAGTACCTTGTCCGATTTCACTTTCTACATTAATTGTTGCGTGGTGCATGTCTATAAGCTCTTTGCTTAAAGATAACCCTATTCCTGTTCCGGGTTAGAAAGATTCAATGGAGTTTTCAGAAGAAGTAAAACGTTCAAAAATATTTTTTAATTTATCTTTTGACATTCCATGCCCATGATCTTTTATTTTAATGGATATATCATTTTCTTCCTTTTCCATTATCACCTGAATGGATTTTCCTTTCGGGGTAAATTTGAAAGCATTGGATAAAATATTGAAAATAATTTTTTCTACTTTATCCTTATCCGCCCAGATGGTAGTTCCTTCCGTCTTATCAATAATGGAAAAATCAATTTGATGTTCTCTGGCGATCTGGGTGAAATTTTCACACACACTATTTATATAAGTACCGATAGGAATTTCTTCGACATGGAGTTTCATTTTTTTATTCTGGATTTTCCGGAAGTCCAGAATCTGGTTTATTAACCGTAACATTCGGGAAGTGTTCTTCTGTACGGTTTTCAAATGTTGCTTTACATTTTCATTCAGTTCTTCTTTTTCCAGAATATGCTCTACCGGTGCAGCTATTAAGGTAAGAGGTGTCCTTAATTCATGAGAAATATCTGTGAAAAAGCGCAGTTTCATATGAGTCATTTTTTGTTCAATGGAAACTTTATTTTTCAGTTTGTAGAAAGTAAACAATATGTAAACTGCCAACGCAAATATTAACAGACCGATAACAATATATAAAAGGACAGCCCAGGGTGTTTCCCAGAAAGATGGTAAAATTGTGATTGGAAGTGATCTCTCATTATTTACCCATACACCTTCATTATTTGTTGAACGAACACGGAAAACATATTTTCCATGAGGTAAATTGGTATAGGAAATATGTCGGTTCTTATTGGAATAATTCCAGGAATTATCAAACCCTTCCAGTTTATAGGCATACTCAATATGCTGTGGGCCTTTAAAATCTAATGCCGCAAATTCAATACTGAATACATTTTGTTTATGAGTGAGAGTTACATCCTCGGCATCATTTATATCTACTTTTAAAGGTGAGTTTTCTTCATCTACATACACATCTTTTCCGAATAATTGAAAATTGCTGAATACGATGGTTGGCACATAATTGCTTTTCTTCATTTTTTGCGGATAAAAAACATAAAATCCATTATCTGCCCCGAACATAAGCTCTCCGGTATAACTTTTTAATAAAGCTGCTTCGGAAAAATAACTACTGATAAAACCACTGGAAGTATTAAAGTTTTCAAAAGTTTTACTTTTGGTATTAAACTTGGAAATAGAAGTTCTGGTATTCATCCAGATATTACCATCATTATCTTCCAGTAAACCCAGAATAATATCATTTACCAGACCATTCCGGGCAGTGTAAACTTCAAATTCAATTTGATTCCGGTTTCCGTCTATTTTCTTTGATGGAGTGATATTCAACCCTCCTCCGAAAGTAGCGATATAGGTATATTCTTTCGTACATAAAATATAATGAACGTCATTTCCGCCAAGACTTTTTTTATCCCCTGGAATCCGGTTATATCTATGAAATACCGTATTTTCCAGATTTTCCTGCGTGCTGTCAAAAACCAGTAATCCATCAGTCGTTCCTAACCATCCGTTTCCAAAAGAATCTATTGTGATATACCGTACCCGTTGAAATTCATTTACCGGATAATTTTTGAAATAATTTCGTCCATTGTAAAATACTTCTGTTCCGTTTTTGTTTACCAGCAGATTAATTCCTCCTTCATAGGTGGCTATCCAGATACGTCCGGAAGAATCTTCAAAAAGGGAATAAATATTATCATTGCTTAGGCTGTAAATATTTTCAGGATTAGAACGGTAATTTTCCAGTGTACATTCAAAACCTGTTTCGGTTTTTACTTTTTTTACTTTAAAGAGGCCACTCCCTTTCGTTCCAAACCAAAGATTCCTATTCTTATCCTGCATAATAACATATACCATACCATCGAACTTCTCTCCTTCTTTTGCAATTTTTCCCGTTTTGGTAAGAATTCCTAATTTGTTTCGTTTTGAATCAAAAATATGCAGTGTTCCATCCTTTGTGGCTACCCATAAAAATCTTTCATCATCTTCGAAAATCTCCCTTACTTCATTTACTGAAAATGCGTCCAGATGAGGTTGTGGTTTAATTTTTGAAAAATTCTCCTGAATAAAAGATATTTTTTCCAGCTCTGAAGAATAAGTGCACATCCATAAGTTACCCTGCGTATCGGAATAAGCACTATGCATTAAATTAGAAAACCGACGGCTGTTAGTGCCCGGTTCATTGTAAAAATAAGCTAAGTTCTTTTTATCTCTGTCGTAATAAGAAAATCCTCCACCCCGGGGATGTACCCATAACATATTATTTACATCTTCGAAAATAAAGAAATTAGGTAATAAAGTATAAGGACTTGTCTGGTCTATTTTCATTTTGAAGTAGGATACCTTGTTTGTTTTCGGATCAAAATGGGCTACTCCGTCACAATTGGGTTCTAACCATACCTCTCCCATCCGGTCTACATAAGAAGAAGTAAATTCCTGGCATTGAAGAACCGGATTTTTTTCGCGGTTGAAAGTTTCTATGGCTGCTGTTTTTACATTATATACAAAGAAACCTGAATCGGAGGAAATAAAGATTAATTTATCGGCAAGAATTCTTTCTATGCTGATAATATTTGTTTCCGCAGGGAGTCTTATCAAATCAAAAGAACCATCCCGGGTATTATATTTCCATACCCTTCCTTCTGAAGAACCGAAATACAACATTCCTTCTTTTTCTATTATAGAAAAAACAGGTCTCGCATGTTTATCCTGGGATAAACCGGAAGAATTGGATAATAAGATGTTGCATTTTTCATCTTCTCTGGAAAGGCAACTGAGGCCGTTATTTGTCAATAACCATCTGTTGCGATTTTCGTCCAGATAAACATAATTTACCTTATTGGAAGGAAGCTTTCCGTTTTCTTTTGAGTAATATTCTACTGTCAATGCAAAATCTTCCGGGTTGGTATCAATACTAAAACATCCGCCATCATCTGTTAATAACCATACTTCTTTCCGATTATTTACCATAATCACCTTTTTAATCTGCGATTTAAAAGAAATATACTGGTTATTAAACTGAGGAATAATCAGAAATTTTTCTGTGCGTGGGTTGAAACGATGAACCAGTCCATCATAAGTGAGTATCCATATAAACCCGAATGCATCTTCCTGAATATTGGTGATTCTGTTGGAAATTAATCCGTTTCTGTCTCCGGGACGTGACTTGTAAGTCTTAAAACGGTATCCGTCAAATTTATTTAATCCATCCCAGGTTCCGAACCACATAAAACCCTGATGATCTTGTAACATACTAGTAACAGTAGTTTCGGATAATCCGTCCTCACCGGAATAGTGATGGAAATTGCATAAAGGTTCGGCATATAAAGCAAGAGAAGAAATAAAAATTGCAACAGAAAGAATAAGTTTCATAGTTGTTAACTTGATATTATGTTACAAAACTAATTTATTTCTTTATGATTTACAAAATAAAAATGGCTTGATTAATAAGATAATCAAGCCAATACATAAAATTTAAATTTTTTTTTATTTTTTTCCGGTATGGCCGAACCCTCCCGAACCCCGTAGGGTTTCATTTAAAGTCGCTACTTCATTCCAACTAATTTTTGAGTGGGCAGCTATCACCATCTGGCATATACGTTCACCGTCTTCAATAGTGAATTCTTCATTAGATAAGTTGACCAGAATCACACATATTTCACCCCGGTAATCGGCGTCTATCGTACCAGGTGAGTTTAACACACTAATGCCATGTTTAATGGCCAATCCGCTTCTTGGACGGATTTGTGCTTCATAACCTTCCGGAAGTTCAATATATAATCCGGTAGGGATCAGCTTACGTTCTAACGGTTTTAATGAAACCGGGGTTTCAAGATTCGCCCGGATATCCATTCCGGCAGATAAATCTGTAGAATAAGCGGGAAGAGGATGATTGGATTTATTAATTATTTTGACTGTCATAATGTATATTTATATGATAAAAAAGGATTAATATTCTAACCGGAAGATAATTGACTTAAAATTATTTTCAAGAAATAATATTCCGGCCGGTCTTTTTTATTCTTCACCGAATTCCATTAAATAAGCTTTAATAAAATCATCAATATCTCCATCCATTACTCCCTGTACATTCGATGTCTGATAGTTTGTCCGGTGATCCTTTACTCGTCTGTCATCAAACACATAACTCCTGATTTGAGAACCCCATTCTATTTTTTTCTTTCCGGATTCTATCTTTGCTGTTTCCGCACGGCGTTTTTCCAGTTCAATTTCATACAATTGAGATTTCAAAAGACGAAGTGCATTATCTTTATTACCGAATTGAGAACGACTTTCCGTATTTTCAATGACAATTTCTTCCATTTTTCCGGTAGTTTCGTCTTTATATTTATAATGCAGGCGTACTCCTGTTTCTACCTTATTTACATTCTGGCCACCGGCACCGCTAGATCGAAACGTATCCCATGTCAGGTTAGCCGGATTAATCTCAATTTCAATGGTATCATCAACTAATGGAACCACGAATACGGATGTAAAAGAAGTCATCCGTTTCCCTTGTGCATTGAAAGGAGAAACGCGCACCAGGCGATGAACACCGTTTTCACTTTTCAGATAGCCATATGCCATATCTCCTTCTATCTGCATTGTCACTGTTTTAATACCCGCCTCGTCTCCTTCTTGATAGTTAGTGACTTCACATTTGTATCCTTGGTTTTCGCACCAGCGCATGTACATGCGATAAAGCATATTAGCCCAATCCTGAGCCTCTGTACCTCCTGCTCCGGCAACAATTTTTATGACTGCTCCCAGTTTGTCTTCTTCCCTGCGGAGCATATTTTTTAATTCTAAATCTTCTATTAATTTTAATGCATGCTGGAAAGACTCTTCTACTTCGTTTTCAGTAAGCATTTCTTCTTTCAGAAATTCTTCAGCTACAATCAGGTCTTCCACGGCAGCATTTACTTCATTAAAAGAAGTCACCCATGATTTTAATTCACGTAGTTTTTTCATATGGGCTTCAGCAGTCTTAGTATCATCCCAGAATCCCGGAGCCTGGGTTCTTAGCTCTTCTTCTTCTATCTGAATAATTTTCCGGTCGACGTCAAAGATACCTCCTCAACGCATCGCGGCGTTCTTGAACTTCTTTGAGTTGCAAGTCTGTCATAATTAGAAATTTTTAATGAATAATTTGTTTGTATAATAGGTTTCTTTTTTAGAAGCCCAAAAGTAACTAAAAAAAATAAGGTTATCTGTCATAATTCACAGATAACCTTATTTTTTTATCTCTTATTTTAGTTAAGGAATAACGTGTGTAAGTATTCCGGATGTATTTCTTTTGCCATAATTCTTCCTGATTGATCCAGAAGAAAACTTTTGAAACCTTCCTGTAATCTGTATTTTTTATAAAGAACAGAATTCTCACCTTCGGTTTCCGATAGCTGGATAATATTATTTATTCCATCCATTTTTATCGTTTCCTGATAGATTGATTCATATTCGTCAAAAGAAACAGAGATCATTACCACATCCTTCCTGTTCAATTTCCTTAACTGGTTCCACAATCTGATGTTAGTAGCTCTGGATTCAGCATCATAAGCGGCCCAGAAATTAATTAGTATATATTGTCCTTTAAAACTTTTTAAACTTATTTCTTCCGTGTTATCAGACAATATAAAAGAAGGAGGAGTATTTCCGATTTGCACTCCTTCGGAAGTTCTTGCTGTATCTTCTCCTATAAAAGACAAAAAAGCAATAAAAGAAAATAAGATAAGCGAATACTTTAAGTATTTCATTCTTAGTTTTTTTGGTTAAACATCTCCTTTTTTATTCGCCAATAAAAAAGGTGCCGTGTTTCGGCTTTAAAAGAATCATTTCTTTTGTTTTTGACGGTGCAAAAATAAAGTGATCTTATTACTATAACAAAAATATTGGTTTATTTTATATTTCATAATGTAAAATAAATTTAATTTTTACCAATAAAATATGTTAT
>JAJQEC010000001.1 GCA_021201815.1 Candidatus Azobacteroides sp.
TGATTATTTACATAGTATCTTCTTCGAGGGGAGAGGGGGTGCGCAGCTTATCTTTTAGTTCTTACTTCTTTGCTTTGTCTTCTTTCAGACAAACCTGTATTCCCAGTTCGTCCAGTTGTTCCTGATCAATGAAAGAAGGTGCATCAATCATCATATCACGACCGGAATTATTTTTCGGGAAGGCGATACAATCGCGGATAGAATCGAGGCCGGCAAATAAAGATACCAGACGATCCAGCCCAAAGGCAATCCCTCCGTGAGGAGGTGCACCGTATTTAAATGCATCCATAAGAAATCCGAACTGTTCCTGTGCTTTTTCCGGAGTAAATCCAAGCAACCGGAACATGGTTTGCTGCAACTGGTTGTCATATATACGGATAGACCCCCCTCCTACTTCCACACCGTTAATTACCATATCATAGGCATTGGCACGGACCTTTTCAGGAGCGGTATCAATTAACGGAATGTCTTCTTGTTTCGGTGAAGTAAACGGATGATGTTTGGCAAAAAAGCGTCCCAGTTCTTCGTCTTTTTCCAGGAGCGGGAAATCAACTACCCAAAGGTAGGAATAAACATCTTTATCCCGTAATCCTAACCGGCTACCCATTTCCAGGCGAAGCTCGGATAATTGTTTCTGTGTTTTTTCCTTTTCCCCGCTCAACAGCAGTAGCAGGTCACCCGGTTTTGCCTGACAACGTTCCGCCCATTTCCGCAGGTCGTCCTGGCTATAAAACTTATCCACGGAAGATTTAAACGTTCCGTCTGTTTCACATTTCACATACACCAAACCCTTTGCTCCGATCTGAGGGCGTTTTACGAAATTCGTCAGTTCATCCAGTTGCTTCCGCGTATACGCAGCACACCCCTCAGCACAAATCGCCCCGACGTATTCGGAGGAATCAAAAACGACAAACTCCTTTCCTTCTGTCAGGTCTTTGAGTTCCACGAATTTCATTTCGAAACGTGTATCCGGTTTGTCATTTCCATAATATTTCATGGCATCCGCATACGACATCCGTGGGAAGTCGGCAATATCCAGTCCTTTTATTTTTTTAAATAAATATTTAGTCAATGCTTCAAATACTTCCAGAATATCCTCCTGGGAAACAAAAGCCATCTCGCAGTCGATCTGGGTAAATTCCGGCTGGCGGTCTGCCCGCAGATCTTCATCCCGGAAACATTTCACAATCTGAAAATACCGGTCAAAACCCGATACCATCAGTAGCTGTTTAAATGTTTGGGGAGATTGTGGCAAGGCATAGAATTGTCCGGGATTCATCCGGGAAGACACAATAAAGTCTCGTGCTCCTTCCGGTGTAGAGTTAATGAGTACCGGCGTTTCCACTTCCAGGAAATTTCTTTCATTCAGGAAACTTCTGGTTTCAAAAGCTACCTGATTCCGTAACTCCAGGTTTTTACGTACGACATTCCTGCGCAAATCCAGATAACGGTATTTCATCCGGAGATCATCGCCTCCGTCTGTTTCGTCTTCAATAGTAAAAGGAGGTGTTTCCGAAGCATTGAGGATATGCAGGCAGGAAACGATAATCTCAATTTCTCCTGTTGGGATATTTTTATTTTTACTCGAGCGTTCTTTTACAGTGCCTTCTACCTGGATCACATATTCCCGTCCCAGTTCATTTGCCTGTTCCCAGAGAGCAGCATCTGTTTCCTGATTGAAAGCAAGCTGGGTAATGCCGTACCTGTCCCGGAGGTCAATAAAGGTCATTCCTCCCATTCTCCGGATACGTTGTACCCATCCGGCCAGTAAAACGGTTTCATCTACATTGGCTAAACGCAATTCTCCACAAGTTCTGTTCCGATACATTGAGTGCTAATTAATAAAGTAATAGGTAAAAAGTATAAAGTAAAAGCAGAAAAGATTGTTTTCTAATTCATCTTTTGTGTTTTACTTTTTAAGTGAATGCAAATGTAGCACAAAAATTGTGAATATTTTTCATAAAAAGGTGTCTTTCTGAGAGGGAAGGCTTTTTGTGTTCTATAAAAAATCAAAGCTGACAGGTGAAACAAGCAGACCTATCAACTTTGATTCCGAATAGAAGATATTTTCTATTGTTTTATAATTTTGTAGACAACGGTGTTTGTTTTTTCTCCCTCCACTTTCATTAAATAAATCCCAGCTTCATAGTCTTTTACCAAAAAGGTTTCTACCGGATTATTTATTTTCTGTTTGAATATTACTTTTCCCTGCAGGTTAGTCATAGTCAACTCACTTCCTTGTGCACCTTCCACCGTCAGGACATCCGTCACCGGATTCGGATAGAAATGAACCAATGGCCTGCTATCCGAAACATCCCCAATCGATAAAGGCTGCGTAACAAAATTACCGGCGGATATGCTTACTTCTTCATTTTCTTCATTATAGGAAGTCAATGTATAATAATAGGAGGCTTCCGGGTTCAGGTCTTCTATGATACAAATAAGGATTTCCCCTTCTGCTGTTGCTGTTTTCAGGATATTACCGTTTTCATCCAGCCGGAAGCGGGCATATTCCTGCGTGCGCGCCTCATTGGAGTAAATAATCAATACATAACCGGTAGCTCCTTCTACTTCGCTCCAGGTAATTTCCACAACAGTAGGTTGTGCATTTATAGTTACATTGGGGTCTGCATTTTCCCGCGGGGCAAAGACGGCATACAGCATCCGGGAAGAAACGGTGGTGAAAGTATATTCCCGGTCGGTGGAGATAATTTCTTTTTCTTCCATCCAGCCTTTGAATTCATACCCGGCATGTGGCAGAGCAGAAAGGGTAGCGGTAACATCTGTCAGGTATTCCCCTCCCCCAATGATAACTCCACCGTTTAAAGGTACCGAAGCTGTTTTTATCAATACAGGAGCTTCTCCCTGAATAAACTGAAACTCTTTCCAGCCCGTCGCTTTTTCGTAAAAAGCTTTGCTTTCGGAAGGCACATGTAAAATACAGGTAAATGTATTTACACCATTGAAAGTATTAACCATACAACCAGGAGGAAGGGCATTCTGCGAATAGATATTTTCCAACCCGCTGCAAAAATAAAATGCATTTTCACCGATTCCATTGACTGTACTTGCCAACGTAACTTCTTTCAACGAAGAACAATTATATAAAGCCCCATATCCGATTGTCGTACATGGAGAAGCAACGGTTAATGTCTCTAATTTTTGAGGGAAATAGTAGGTATTCCACTGTCCTTCCTGATGATACTGGACAACGGATCTCATCCGGCTGTCGGAAGTTGTTCCGAAAAGAGAGCCTAATATCGCTTCCCTGCCTGTAGAATTCGCAGTCAGCCCGATAAATGGCAAAGTAAGTGACTTCAGATTTTCACATCCGGAGAAGGCAGCTTCCGCAATCTGAGTGATACTAGACGGAAGTGTAACAGATTGCAACTCTGTGCAACCGGAAAAAGCGTCCCGCCCGATGCCTGTTACAGTATATAAATTTCCTTGATAAATAACTGTAGCTGGGATAATTAATTCTCCTTTGTAACCTTTTTCTTCTTTATTGTGCCGAATTACAATTGCTTTATTTCCTTCCGGATAATACCAGACACCATCTACCTCAAAGGAAAGAGATGTTTCTTCAAGCCGGAAATCCTGCCAGTATTTTGCTGACTGATAAGCAGCTAAGCTGCCAGAAGGTATAATTATTTTACATTCTTCTCTGTTAATGCTATAAAACGGGTCCCATCCGGTCATCTGTGAATAGCGTAATGTAACTGAAGAGGGATCATTCCAGGGAGCTATCATTTCTTTTATATTGACTGAATAAAGAAATGCTCCTTCTTCTATATAATTTATAGTTTCGGAAAAAGCTATTTTCTCCAGACTTAAACATTCCATAAACGCTTTTGCGGAAATATACTCTAACCCTTCATGAAAAACCAGAGAAGTAAGAGAAGAACAATACCCAAAAGCTCCTAATGCTATTTTTTTCACTCCCGGCATTGAAATAGAAGAAAGAGCAGAACAATTGACAAAGCAGGAACTAGGAACTTCTTCTATTTTTGAGGGAATTCTGACAGAGATGAGATTTTTACAGCCTTCAAAAGCATGCGTTCCGATTTTAACTACACTTTCAGGAATATTGATTTCTTCAAAAGCGCAATGACTAAAAGCATTCTCTCCGATATCTGTTAATCCCTCCGGCAAAACAAGTGTAGAGGACAAACCCTGACACTTGACAAAAGCGTCATGTTCAATAGATTTTAACCCTTTAGGTAAAATTATCTCCGTAATATCTTCGCACCAACAAAAACTAAAGGCTCCAATAGTGGTTACCGGGTAGGTTTTACCCTGATAAATAACCGCAGCAGGAATTTCTATTTTTCCCTGGTAGTCTTGCCCGAGTTTACTTCTGCAGGATACTACGGCTTCATTGTCTTTTAAATAATAATAAATACCATTTACTTTAAAATCAAATAATGTTTCTTCAAATTTAAAGTCTTTCCATACCTCTGTATTCTGATATACAGACAATGTTCCTTTAGGAACAGTAAATTTAAACAAGGCTTTATCGAGGTGTGAAAATACATTATTAAAATGGTAATCTTCTAAAGAAACTAATGAAGGATCTTCCCAGGGAGCGTATATCTCCTTTATATTACGAGATTCAAAAAAGGCTCCCCCTCCGATAAATGTCATATTTTCCGATAAAATAACAGCAAAAAGAGAAGGGCAATATGCAAAAGATAAGCCACCAATTCCGGTTACAGTTTCCGGAAGAGTGATAAATTTAAGGGAAGTACAGCCATAAAAAGCGTAAGAACCTACATATTTCACGCCTTTTTCTATATATACAGAAGTAAGTTTTGTACATTCACTAAAACATTCCGACTCGATATTTTCCACTCCTCCAGGTATGTTAATAGTAGTCAGTTCTGTACATGCAAGAAAAGCCGTTACTCCTAATTTTGTTACATTTTTCGGTATTTCTACAACGGTAAGTCCTGTACAAACGGCAAAAGCTCCATTTCCGATTGTAGTTACATTTTCAGGAATATCGACAGAAGTTAATCCTTTACAGTTTGAGAATGCATAATCCCCTATTTCTACTAATGAAGCTGGTAAAACAACGGATGTAAGGTTTTCACAGAATCCAAATGCCAGCCAGCCGATACTTTTTATCCCTTCCTTAACTTTTATGGACGTATTTAATGGCATATCTCCTTTATATTTATATAAGACATTTCCTATATATATAATACCATCCGGTAATTTTTTATACCATTCTGTATCTTCAAATGTCTCACGACCTATATAAGATATGTTTTCAGCAAAAGAGACAGAAGCAAGATTTATACAACCGGAGAAAGCCGAATGTTCTATCCGAGTAAGGTGTTTTGGAAGAGAAATAGCTGTAAGTCCCGTACAGTCTTCAAAAGCAGAATAGCCTATATTAACTACATTATCAGGTATAATAACAGAAGTAAGTTCAGGACAATTTTTAAAGGACTCATGATCAATGCCGGTTACCTGATAAGTAACTCCCTGATAAGAAACGGTTTCAGGAATAATAACGTCTCCCCTGTAACTGCCATATGAAAGAGAAGAATAAGTAACAAGAACATTCTTTCCTTCTTTATTATAATAAATTCCTCCCACTTCGAAATCATATGCCCATAACTGACTAACAGAAAAAAGGCACACAACAGAAAAAAGTACTTGTTTTAATCTCATAGCTCTTTGGGTTATTTTTGGTTAAAAATGAGTGTATTTCTATTTAAAATCTTATTCTTCCCTTAAGGAATATTATACCATTATTATATTATAATCTGTAATATAAAGGCAGATTAATATAATTAACTAAAATATTTATATAAATTAATAATATACAAAATTAATATTATTTTACTAAATCAAAAGCAATTTTTTAATAAATAAATTAAACCTACAGTTTAAAATAAACAATCATAACCATCACCATTAAAAGATGAGTGAGAGAAAAAGATAATTCATAAAAGCAAATACTCATATTTCCAACTCTCTGTATTTAGGTTAACAATATGTGAAGAATAATAAAAAACAAATTTATAGTCATATAAAAGATAAGTAAATAAAAATGAACTGGTCTGTTTTTAATGAAGAGCCATCTAATCTATTTCTTTATTCGCTTTTTTTCTTTAAGTTTGCATAGTAAAAAATTACTTTTAATTAAGAGAATGAATAAAGTATTACTATTAGGCGACGAAGCAATAGCACAGGCAGCCTTAGATGCGGGGTTATCAGGAGTGTATGCATATCCGGGAACACCATCCACCGAAATTACCGAATATATTCAGGCTTCTTCCGAAGCAAAAGAAAAAAATATACACAGTCAATGGGCGGCTAATGAGAAAACCGCTATGGAAGCCGCGTTAGGAATGTCTTATGTAGGAAAAAGGGCGCTTGTCTGTATGAAACATGTAGGATTGAATGTGGCAGCGGATGCTTTTATTAATTCTGCCATGACCGGCATTAACGGCGGACTCATTGTGTTGGCTGCGGATGACCCGTCCATGCATTCCTCCCAGAATGAACAGGATTCCCGTTTTTACGGAAACTTTGCGATGATTCCGATCTTGGAACCGTCTAATCAACAGGAGGCTTATGATATGGTGTATCATGGATTCGAACTATCCGAAACTCTGGGTGTGCCGCTTGTGTTACGTATTACCACGCGTCTTGCTCATTCCCGTGCCGGAGTGACAAGAAAAGAAATAAAACCACAGAACGAATTATCATTCCCTCAGGATCCGCAACGTTTTGTTTTATTACCGGCAAATGCCCGGAAACGATATAAATGGCTGATAGAGACACAGCATATATTTGTTGAAAATTCGGAACAATCTTCTTATAATCAATACATAGAAGGAACGGATAAAAACAAGGGTATTGTTGCTTGCGGAATTGCCTATAATTATTTAATGGAAAACTATCCGGACGGGTGTCCCTATCCGGTATTGAAAATCGGACAATACCCCTTGCCAAAAAAACAGCTATTACGGCTGGTGGAAGAATGCGAAGAAATTCTGGTGCTTGAAGATGGTTATCCACTGGTAGAAGAATCTCTGAAAGGGTATCTGGGAATCGGAATAAAAGTAACCGGAAGGCTGGACGGTACCCTTCCACGAGATGGGGAACTAACCCCGGATAAAGTAGGGAAAGCACTCGGGCTGGCACAGGAAGAAGAAGTTCCGGTTCCAGAGATAGTAAAAATGCGTCCTCCCTCTCTTTGCCAGGGATGCAGCCACCGGGATGTATATGAAATACTGAATGAAGTAGCCAAAGAATATGAAAATGCCCGTATATTCAGTGACATAGGCTGTTATACCTTAGGAGCCCTGCCTCCTTTCCGCGCCATACACTCCTGTGTGGATATGGGAGCGTCTATCACAATGGCTAAAGGAGCGGCAGATGGCGGATTATATCCGGCGATTGCAGTCATAGGAGATTCAACGTTTACCCATTCGGGAATGACCGGATTACTGGATTGTGTCAATGAAAACACACCGGTTACCATTATTATCTCGGATAATGAGACGACAGCGATGACCGGCGGACAGGATTCGTCCGGTACCGGGAAACTCCACACAATCTGTCAGGGACTGGGGGTAGACCCGACGCATATCCGTAGCTTTGTTCCTCTGAAAAAGAACCATGAGGAGATGAGAAAGATTATGCGGGAAGAGATTACTTATAAAGGAGTATCTGTAATTATCCCCTGTCGGGAATGCATCCAGATTATCGGGAAAAAGAAAAAGAAGAAGTAAAAGAAAGCAGGAAAGCAGGGAACCTTCCATATTTTATATATGAAGCATTCAGGTATTCCTCTTTCCAGATAAATATTAACAACAGGTAAATCAATGAAAACAGATATTATATTATCCGGAGTAGGTGGACAGGGAATTTTATCCATTGCTGCTGTTATCGGAGAAGCCGCTCTGGAAAACGGGCTCTATATGAAGCAGGCGGAAGTACACGGAATGAGCCAGCGTGGTGGGGATGTACAATCTAACTTACGGATTTCCGACCGTCCTATTGCTTCTGACTTGATTCCTAAAGGAAAAGCAGATCTGATTATTTCCCTGGAACCGATGGAAGCATTGCGCTATCTTCCCTATCTGAAAACGAACGGATGGCTGGTTACCAATGCTTCTCCTTTTATTAATATCCCGGATTATCCCCCTCTGGAAGATATTATGGGAGAAATTGAAAAGCTTTCTAATAAAATTATTGTCGATGTAGATAAAATTGCAAAGGAAGTGGGTTCTATCCGGGTGGCAAATATGGTGCTACTGGGAGCTACTACTCCGTTCCTGGGAATTTCGTATGACAAAATAGAGAATGGGATCAGACAAATTTTCGAACGAAAGGGAGAAGCCATTATCGAGTTAAACCTGAAAGCGCTGGAAGCAGGAAAAAACGCAGCAAACCAGATATACAACTAAAAAGTAAAGGAGAATCATTTTTATTTTAATGCTATCCTTTTCCTAAAAAATATAATATGAAGAACTTGAAAGCTATTTTTCTATTTTTACTTGCCGGCCTTCTGATTACAGGCTGTAATAAAGATGAAGAAAAAGCAAAAGCACGTCTTGATGTGGCAAGAGAATATATGCAAAAGCAGGAATATGCTGCTGCCAGGGCTGAGATAGACAGCATCCGCATATTGTATCCGAAAGCGCTGAGTATACTCAAAGAAAGTCAGGGACTGGGATGGGAAATAGAATCAAAGGAACTGGAACGTTCTATTTCTTATTTAGATAGCATGATGGTGGTATATCAGGAAAAGGCTGATTCTATCCGGAAGGATCTTCTGGTTGAAAAAAACGAAGAATACCAAACGGAAGCTATCTATATGGACAAAAATCAGACACTGGAAAAAACGATGGGAACTACCTGCCTTCGTTTTTATGTAAATGAACGGGGAGACATGACAGCAATGGCGGTTGCATCGGGTGCCGGAAAAGGTTCTTTCACCGCAGTAAGAGCTGAAACCCCCTCTGGCATATACGGCGAAACTCCGGAAATCTACAAAGAGGATAGCAATAATTTTAACGGAGAGTTATCCCAAACCTTGACATTCTCCAGAGGAAAAGACAATGGATTTATTGAATTTCTTTATACCTACAGGGAAGAACCTCTCAAAATTTCTTTCCTGGGAAGTGGAAAGCCTTATGTCTACACGTTTGGAAATAATGAGAGAAAAGCACTTGCCTCTGTATATGAATTATCTTTTGCCCTGACAAATATCAACCAATTAAAAAAAGAACGGAAATTAACCGAGGCAAAACTTAAATTCGCGAAAGATGCAATCGTAAAAAGTAACATTCCTAAAAATAAAAATAATTAACGACGAACCCCTCCCCTAACCTACCATAATATGAGAAAGCTTATTAGCATAACTTTAATTTTGACAGGATATTTATTAAGTGGCATGGCTCAGAAAAATATTACCCTGGAAGATATTCTGGACGGATATTATTCTTCGCCCTCAATTCCCGGAATAACTTCTATGGCAACCGGAGAAACTTATACCCAATTAAGTAAAGATGGCAAAAAAATTAGTAAATATAGTTATAAAAACGGGCAGGAAATAGAAACCCTATTTGATGTTGCAACGGCCAGAGAATGCAATTTTGACAAAATAGACGGATATACATTGAATTCTACGGAAAACAAGATATTAATCTATACAGAAAAAGAGCCTGTTTACCGGCACTCTTTCAAAGCGAAATATTGGGTATATGATATCAAACGGAATCTGGTAGAGCCATTATCAGAAGAAACAGGAAAACAACAATACGCTACTTTTTCGCCAAACGGCCGTATGGTTGCTTTTTACCGGGATAATAACCTGTATCTCAAAAAACTGGATTATGGTACGGAGAGTGAAATCACAAAAGACGGAAAAGCCGGACAAATCATCAATGGGGCACCGGATTGGCTGTATGAAGAAGAGTTTTCTATGAATAAGGCTTTTACATGGTCTCCGGATAGTGAACAAATAGCTTTCCTCCGTTTTGATGAAACAGCGGTGGAGGATTACTCGCTGCTTTTATATCCGAAACCACTGGGAACATCCATCATCCGGACTTATAAATATCCCCTTGCAGGAAAGCGGAATTCAAGTGTAGAAGTTTATGTATATTCGGTTGAAACAAAAGGGCTAAAAAAAATGAATCTGCCGGAAGCAAACAGGGAGTACATTCCCCGTCTGGAATTTACTCCGAATGCGGAACAACTGGCAATCGTGACCTTAAACCGTTCTCAGAATATATTTACCATGTATTACGCCAATCCTAAGTCTGCCGTATGCAAACAGATTTACAGAGAAGAAAGTGATACATATATTGACCTTAAAAACCTGCAGTTATTTGCTTTTTCTCCGGAACATTTTATTGCTGTAAGTGACAGAGATGGATTCCGTCATGCTTATCTTTATACGATCAATGGCGTTCAGGTCCAACAGTTAACTTCCGGGAACTGGGATATTACCGATATTATGGGATATGATGCGGCAGGGAAAACATTATATTATCAATCGGCAGAAGAAAGTCCCGTGAAACGCAGTATTTATTCGGTAGATATTAAAGGGAAAAAGAATAAATTAAGTCGTCTTTCAGGCTACAATCAAGCTGAGTTCAGTAAGAATTTCCAGTATTTTGTAAACCGTTATTCTTCGCTTAATACTCCGGAAGTGATCTCGGTATGTGATAACAAAGGAAAAGAGTTATACAGGTTAGAGACAAATGAAACAATATCTAATCGTTTACAGAGCTCCTCTGTTCCTAAAAAAGAATTTCTGACAATTCCGGAAGCCGGAAAAGAAGAGTTAAATGCATGGATGCTGAAACCGGTAGACTTTAACAGCAGCCGGCAATACCCGGTTCTCTTAATACAATACAATGGTCCGGATAGTCAGTTGGCACTAGATAAATATGATTTCAACTGGGTGTATTACCTGGCTTCAAAAGGATATATTGTTGTTTGTGCAGATGGTGCAGGCACAGGAGCCAGAGGTGAAAAGTTCCGTAAAAGCGGTTACATGAACTTAGGAATAAAAGAGTCGGATAGTCAGATTGCAGTAGCTAAGTATTTATCCCGGCAGTCTTATGTAGATGAAAACCGGATCGGTATATGGGGATGGAGTTACGGAGGATATAATGCATTGATGAGTATGAGCCGTGGAAACGGAATATTCAAAACTGGTATTGCCATTGCTCCTATTACAGACTGGCGCTTATATGATACTGCTTATACAGAAAGATTTATGCGGACGCCAAATGAAAATACGGACGGGTATAATAAAACCTCTTTACTGGAACTTGCCCCTCAGTTACAAGGAAATATATTACTTATTCATGGTACGGCAGATGATAATGTACATATACAGCATACCTATGAATATATAAATGCATTGATACAAGCCGGCAAAAAATATGACCTGCAGATATATCCGGACAGGAACCATGGACTTTCCGATAAGGAAGCAAAGATTTATCTATATAAACAAATAAGTAATTATTTATCAGAGAAATTATAAAAGAAACCCTGTTATCAAGCATTCTTATATACAATAAGAATGCTTTTTTATTTTCGTCAGAAAATGGAAAGAAAGCCCACATGGTTAAAAATAAGGTTAGGCAACAATAGAGATTTTGCCCGGACAAAAAAGATCGTAGATACATATCATCTTCACACGATCTGCCGGAGCGGCAAATGTCCGAATGCCGGGGAATGTTGGAACAGAGGAATCGCAACGTTTATGATTGCCGGTGACATCTGTACTCGTTCCTGTAAGTTCTGTAATACAAAAACAGGCAAGCCTCTTCCTCTTGATGAAAACGAACCTGAGCGCATTGCAGAATCCATTCGTCTTATGAAACTCTCTTATGCTGTGATTACCTCTGTTGACCGGGATGATCTACCTGATCTGGGTGTTAAGCACTGGGTAAAAACCATCCGTAAGATTAAAGAAGTTACTCCACACGTTAAAATAGAAGTCCTTATCCCGGACTTCCAGGGAAATACAAACTTGCTGGACCAGATTACAGAAGAATCTCCCCATATTATAGGACACAACCTGGAAACGATAGAACGCCTTACTCCTTTCATAAGAAGTGCCGCGACTTATCAAACCAGTATGAAAATACTTTCTTATATTAGTAAAAAAAATATTTCTACCAAAACCAGTATTATGATAGGACTAGGGGAAACTCAGAAAGAGATATTGTCTTTTATGGATGATGTCATAGAAACAGGTTGTACTACACTGACAATCGGACAATACCTCCAACCCACAAAAAGCCATCTTCCTGTAAAAGAATACATTCATCCGGATATATTTGCTTTTTATAAAGAACAGGCGTTACAAAAAGGCTTCCTCCGGGTGGAAAGCAATCCGATGGTTCGTTCCTCTTATCATGCAGACTGTTGAAAAATAAATTAAAAAAACCTTTCAATAATTATTTCTATATACAGAAATTAATTTTAACTTTGGCACGGGGTTAAATTAAACGAATATCACAAAACCTAGCATTTCCGAACAGACGTAATTCTAACAAAACGTATACGTCGTGTCAACATAAAACATATATACATTTTAAATCAATTTGGTATACATCATTTATTGCCATATCCTAAAATAAAGAGATGGCAATTGTAAACCCGGAATCATCTTATGTCTAAATTAAAAAATATATATCTCAGAATAACAGATAATCCGCTGTTAGGTTTTATACCATTGTATGTATTTACTATTTCCGACTACTTCAATGCCAGTTCTACTGCATTGTTACATGGTTATCTGGCTTGTTTTTTAACAATTTTTCTGGTTGTAATCCTGGGAGGAAGCGGTAAAATACACACGGCTCTTTTTTCTGCTGTTTCTTTTATTACAATTGCTGTCTGTACGGTTTTTTATCTGTTCACAGGTTTTGATGTGGTAAGGCGCATCTATCATTTTTATTCTGAACTATTTATTGAAGGTATTATTGTTATTACTCTTCTTCTGATTCTGGCTGTAAAAGATAAGATCCAGATATTCTTTATAAATACGGTAAAGTCCAATGTCTCTTCTTCCTTTTTAAGTAGCATTGACGAATATTTCTATATGACGAGAATTATTCTATATGTTTTTATAGCGCACCTTGTTGTATCTATTGCTTACCTGACCTCTCCTTTATTCAAAATGGATAGCATAGATATTTTGATTTTATGGGCTTTTATTCCTGTGTTTGTAGTCGGACTTATTATTTTTGAGTACATCCGTTTAGGCATCATAAGAAAGCGTCTCAATTCGGAAGAATGGCTAGCTGTGGTAAATAGCAAAGGGAATGTAATAGGAAGAATTGCAAAGTCACAAATGAAAAAAGAAGGAAATAAGTATCTTCATCCTGTCATAAGAATTGCGGTAATCTCTAAAGGAAAACTTTATTTATCGGAAAGAGCGGATGATCTTATCCTTGATCCGGGAAAAACAGACCATCCTTTTGAAAACTATGTTCGTTATGAGCATTCTTTGGATAATGCAGCGATGAATCTGTTGCAAAAGCATGGCGTGCAAGCTACTCCATATTTCAGTGTAAAATATCTTTTCGAAAATGATATTACCAAACGGTTGATATTCCTTTATACTATAGAAGTAGAAGAAGACAATGCAAGCCCCGTATTCAATCGGCAGAACTTTAAGGGAGGAAAATTCTGGACTCAGAAACAAATTGAAGAGAATTTAGGGGTAGGTGTTTTTGCCGAATGCTTTGAGAAAGAATATGAATTCCTTAAGAACACAATTCTACTTTTCAGCAGTTTCGATGCAATGGAAGAAGAGAGTTTACAAACCTCTTCTGTAGATTTTCACTAAGAAAAATATATTAAAATAAAAACCACTGTTATAATTTTATACCAGTGGTTTTATTTTTTCTTACCTGCCTTTATAGGTTAATCATATTGAGGTACCATTTTATAAATCCCTTGCCGGGCATTTATCCTGCTAATAAATAAACCAAAAGATGAGGAAGAAACAACAGACATACCTGTCAATTCGGAATTAATCAGATTTGATTCTTTTTTCATTGTATCATATACATAAATCCCCTTTCCACCAAATAAATAAAGGACTCCGTCATGCTCTTCTATTTCTACAAATGAGTCTGCATCGCTTTCATAAAAATCATCAAACACACCCGTCGTATTATTATAGAGAAATACCTGGTTTCCGGAAACCAAATATAATTTTCCGCCTGTTACCTTCAATTTTCCAATAGGATCATATATATGGTCAAAATTGTTACCGTTCCATCTATACATACCGGCATATCCTGAAGCAAACATTTTTCCATTATATTCAACCACAGTAAAAATACCATTATCCAGATTTGTATCCACAACAGAAGAAGAGGCATTGTCCCATCTTTTCACACCGAAATTTCCACTTACATGGGTACCTCCGGCACCAAAAAAAACTTCATCCCCTAAGGTCTCTATAGAATACCATGTACCCAGTGTCTGATTGGTAAGAACAAAGTTATTTCCATTATATCTATAAATGCCATTTCCGTTTGTACCTGCCCCAACAAAAATATTCTCGGCAGTTCCTCCCAAGGCTCCGGCCATATCTTTTGCCTGTAAAGCAAGGTGAAAACCAGGCCCTCCGTTAGCTGCCGGTTCTGCATATACTCCGGAACTGTATCCAATCATAATAATTCCGTTAGTTTCTTTTACAACAGGATAATAGGCATCCTGAGGTTCATATTCATACGGCTCCCAATTCCCATTTTTATATACTCTGATTCCTTTTGTTACTTCTATGGCAAAATAGTTCACCGTTACAAAGCTGAAAATCGTTCCAAAAACCGTTCTCAACATTCGTTAACTGGAATGTCGGAAGATAAGAATCAGAAAGATCCCGAAAAGTAATACTATCAATTTCAGAGACATTTATTTCCTGAATCGTTTTATCTCTATTATGAATGGTCATTATTTTAGACTGAGATTGTAATCCGGAAGTAAAAAGAGGGAATATGCAAAGCAAAAAAAGCGACAAAAGATTAGTATTTTTATTCATTTCTTTTTATAATTTTTACTGTTTGATCATTTATTTTCAGAAGATACATACCTTCTGTATATCCCGAAAAATCAATCTCATAAGAAAAAGTATCCGGTTTCACAGTCCACAATAAAGTACCATGTATGTCATAGATATATAGTTCTCTAACTAATTCAGGATTTTTCAAAGATAAGAAATCAGTGACAGGATTAGGAAAAACAATCGGTTTCTTTTTCTCCGAAGAAATATCCTTTAATGAAGTTATCCCGGAAAAATACCAGGGTTGAAAACTATCCCGATAAGTGTCTTTGTCTGAAAACTCAAAAATAAATTCTTCTTCTGTGAAAGTAATTTTCTCAATATCCTTCAAATCATATATTTTCTCACCAACCTCTATTTTCTGACTGTATCCTTTTGCAACCGAAACAAGAAATAAACTTAGGAAAAATAAATAAAAATGTGGAGAATAAAAGGAATTCCATTTTCGGATCAAATTTTTCATATGTATTTAAATAAAGAAAAGCGCAGGAAAACCTGCGCTTGTTAATATAAAAGGTTATTGCTGTTTTACCATTTTCTGAATACCTTTATCTCCTATAACAAATAATCCCGCAGAACTGGATATTCCAACTGTCCCTTTTTGGTCCGAGATATCCTTCCATTCATTATCTTTAAAATATTTTGCCCCATTTTTACTAAATACGTATAGGATCTCCTCATGAAGAACAATATCGGAATAAGAACCGTCTAAGAAAGTTGAAAAATCGTTCCCGTTGAATTTTAGAATCTCATTGCCTGATAATAAATATAAGTTCCCACCTTCAACTTTTAATTGTCCTATTTTTTCACTTATAAGTGAAAATTCCTGACCGTTCCATTTATAAATTCCAATTGTATTTTCTGTACCAATAGCATACATTTCATTATTAAAAACAGTTAAAGAATAAGACCCTTGTGTCAGATTTGTTTGTACAATAGAAGAGCCATTAAAACGAAGGACACCGAATGTATACCTATTTTCAGGAGCAGTATTGCTATTAGACTTAAAATAAGAACCAAAGAAAACTTCGTTCTCATTTAAAGCTTCAATTGAATAAAAACATCCGTTTTCAAATATTTCTTCAAATCCGCCATTACCATTCCATTTATAAATCCCCTGGAAATTGGCACCTGCTGAAGCAAAGTAGTGGGAGGCGCTTCCTCCCAGACCGCCTGCCATATCCTGAGAATCTTTAAATATACTCCAGGCAAAAGCACCGGAAGTAGTTTGGTATAAAAATCCTTTGGAGCATGTAATAAACAATTGTCCATTCGGAGAAAAACGAACTCTGGGATAATAAATTTCACTAATCAGAGAACTTAAACCGGCAGGAAGACTCCATTCGCCATTCAAGTATTCTAAAACAACATACTCTCCGGCTTGTTCTCCGATTTCACTAACCAGAACACGGTCTCCGTAAATTGTAAAATCATTATAAGTGCCTGTTGTAATATTAGTATTCATAAAAACAGGCGTATAATCCGTATCGTCATACTCACATTCTCCGTCTCTTGAAGCATCTCTTTTCCACTCCGAAACTTCACCATATGTATCACTATTTTCATTCATATCAGTCATTTGATAAAAGAAATAAAAGCCGGTCTGACCACCAGTCGCAGCAATGTATTCATCCGAGCTCATCGAACAACCGGTATCCGTTTCTACCCAATATGGATCTTTATTACACAACGCATCTTTTGACTCATCATATTCCCACTTTTTTGTACCATATGATGGACTATACGCATTGATATCTTCTACCTCATAGAAATAATAACGTATGCCGGTTTCATTATCTCCCGGTTCGATATATTCATCCGGACTTACAGAACAACCAATTACTCCTGTTTCCTACCATTCTGGCTCTTCACTAAAACTATCGTCATTGTTCTTACTACTACAGCCCGTAAAAAACCATATCAAAGAAAGGCTGACGATAAAAGCCCAATTCTTAAAACATAATAATTTCTTCATATATTATTACTTAAAATTTGCGCAAAGGTAGGTAATATTTAAACATTTAATATAAAAAAAATTAAAAAAACCTTTAAGAAGGAGCAAGTTGTACCACTAAGAATCTTCTTTTAATAGTTCTTTTACTAATCCGGACTTTACCATTCTTATTTTATTAAAAATAATATATAATATCATATTTAGCATTATTTATATTTATTAAGGATTATAAAATTCTTATTAAAAACAGTTATTTATATAACATACTTTTCTCTATTTATTTCATAATCCATTCGGTGCTTTTCTTTGTTATGGTATAAAAATTATACGCTATTCCCATTATTTTCTTTCGGATCTTTGTTTATAGCGATCAGGTATTTAAAATTAATAAAGAAAATCGGTGAAGAATGTATTTATCTTTCTTTTCTTCTATTATTTCTTATTATAAGATCGTATTTCCAAAAAAATACAATTTTATTACACTGAAAAACAGAATATTGAAAATTAAAATAATAAAAATAACCTCCTATCTATTGCAGAATTAAAATCCTTACCTTATCTTTGCACCGCATTTGAGAGAGAATGCAACTTAAAAAAATGGTGTGGTAGTTCAGCTGGTTAGAATACCTGCCTGTCACGCAGGGGGTCGCGGGTTCGAGTCCCGTCCATACCGCCAAGTTTTAAAGCAAATTAGAGTAAAGTCCTGAGAACTAAGGTTTTCGGGACTTTTTCTTTTTTCACGGTAAAGCAAAATAAGGCGCTTTTCAGCAGAATTTACAAACCAAATCGTGGGACTTTTTCTTTCCCCGGTTTTAGTCCCACGATTAAGGTTATTATTCTTTGATATGCAGGTATTTGCGTAGTGTTACAATGGACTAAAGAAAGTAATTTTGTAACTCAAAAAAACGTAATGTATGAGCAGCTTGAAGAAATTGACATTTAGTGTAGCGTTCTTTATTAAAAAGAGTAAGTTGAGAAAAAACGGTGAAGCTCCTATTCTTTTACGGGTGACTGTAAACGGTGAAGTTGTAGAGATTATGATTAAACGGAGTATTCCTGTGGAAATGTGGGACCAGCTGAAGGGATGCAGCAAAGGAAAGGATTATAAATCCCGCGAACTAAATCATTATCTGGACACGATTAAAACCCGGATTTACCAAATCCAGCGGGAAAGGGAGATAGACGGAAAGGAAGTAACGGCAAAAGCGATCCGCGACCAATACCTCGGACGGGATGAATATTCACAGACTATTTTACAGGTGTATGAGGAGCATAATAAGAAATGCCGTTCCCTGATCGGAATTGATTACACGGAATCAACGGTAGATAAATTCGACACTTCCCGTTCTCATTTGAAGGATTACATTCTCCACCAATATAAAAAGGAAGATATGTTACTCCGGGAAATCAACAGCCAGTTTATTCTGGATTTTGATTTTTACCTGAAAACGGTTCGTAGAATCCAACACAATTCCAGCCTGAAACATCTGAAGAACTTAAAGAAGATTGTCCGTATTGCCCTTGCCAATGACTGGATAAAGAAAGATCCGTTTGTCGGAATCCAGTTTAAGCATGAAGAAAAGAATGTGGAGTTTCTGAGCCGGGAGGAATTAGATACTATTATAAACAAGGAATTTCCTGTGAAAAGACTGGAACAGGTACGGGATATTTTTATTTTCTGTTGTTTTACCGGATTGGCGTTTATTGATGTAAAACAGCTTTCCCGTGAACATCTGGTAAAAGATAATAACGGGACACTCTGGATACGCAAGAACCGCCAGAAAACAAAGAATATCTGTAATATCCCAGTGTTAAGCGTAGCCAGAAAATTGATTGAAAAATATTCCGGTTCTCCGGAATGTGAAAAGCATGGGGTATTATTGCCTGTTTTGAGCAATCAGAAAATGAACTCTTACCTAAAAGAAATTGCCGATTTGTGCGGAATCAATAAAAATCTGACTACCCATGTGGCCCGACATACCGCAGCGACAGTTGTCCTCCTTGCAAATGAGGTTTCTATGGAAAATGTGGCAAAGATATTGGGACATTCCAATACAAAGATGACACAACACTATGCAAAAGTGTTGGATAGTTCTATTTTGCGGGATATGGAAAAGGTGGAATTGTCTTTGGCAGGAAGTTTTAATTTTTAGTTAGATATATTTTGGTTTCAGAAAGATGAATCCGTTGTAAAAAAGAAAGGGAATTCTTTAAATAATAGCTTAAAGAATTCCCTTTCTCTTTTTGAAATACCTTATATCATCCTCCCGTATTCTTCAATCTTAGCTTCACAAAGCTGTTGAGTAATATCTCTTAGTAATTCTACTTTCGGGAAAAGTGCATCAATATCTTGCTTTGTCACTTTAAAATCAGGATTATATCTCCCGTCTACATAGGCCATCTTAATAAGGTTAAAGAGCCTTTTTTCTTCTGCGGTATCACGGGGAAATACTTTGGTTAAATCCGCAGAATATTTACGCACGGAAGCCGACAATTTTGAAAGGTTATGTTGTTTGTTATTCTTCTGGGTATAAACCAATCGAATGGCATAATAATAATTTTCGCAAGCTTGATGGAGATGAAAAGAAGCCTGTCTATAATCTTGCCTATTATAAGCACCTTGTGCATCACATAAAAAACTATAACCTCAAGCAAATTTCTCCTCAAAATGGTACTGAGCCTTTTTCTTTGTATCTTCCATATCAGGCTTCCTTCTACGGGCTAACTTAAACTTACCGCTGTCATATAATACAATACCTTCCTGTTTTATTTGGGTATAGAAATATTGCCCGGTTGTTAAGTCTTTGTTCAGTTTTTTAATGTCTTCATTGATAAATTGTAAAGGTGGCTGCCTGTCAGCATCTTTTTCCTTTACACTCCGATAGTAAAGGTCTTCCACATTGTCCAGCGCTTTTCCTGCAATTCCGTCGGAGATACCGCTTGTTACTACCAGGATATCATAATCACTTACAAAGAATTGTACTTTGTTAAATTCTTCCTTCTCGTCATATACTACATAATCATTTCGGGCATAACTTCCGAAAAGGATAATCATTTCAGTTTGCTTTAACCGTTTCAGGATGTTTTCAACAATGAAATTCAACTCTTTCTGGTTAGAGGGCGGTAGGTATGCGATTGACTTTTTCATCGGGAACTATTTATAGATACAAAATTAAGCACATAAAGATAGATAAAAAAGAAAAATGGGAATTAACTTTTTGCTATTTAATTGTATATTTGTACCACTTCTGTTATTGTTGGATTTGTCAGTCCATTCAAAACCAACAAAATAAAAACACAGGTATAACAAGTAATTCATTATTAGTATTTATACCGGCATGGTTTTATAATCAGGCTTTAAAATGGACGTATATGGACAATCAGAATATCAATCTTAAACCCCTTATTTCATTTTTAGAAACGGAATCCCGTTCTACCAATCTTTCAAAATTGCTGGATGGCCTATTATACGATTATGTATCGTTGGCTCTGGAATACAGGTTGTCGGGCAATGACCTACACGAAAATACCCTTAGCTTTATTTATTACCTGAAAATGCTGAGGGATTTGATGCCAAAAGGTGAAATAAATTAGCTTTTCATAATGTACTTTGGTTCTTTTCTGGATGATAGATCCGGGAAAAGGATAATACAGTTTTCAATTAAAATAGTATTCAAAAAATAATTAATAGATAAGATCATGAAACTTAAAGATAAAATTAATGAAATAGAAGAAAATCAAAGTCAGGAGGAAAAAGATGTATGGCAAAAGCTATTTGAATATTTTGAAAAGAATTCCATTCATACACGCTGCATGGCTTTATACCAATTATTGGTTTCCTGTGAACAAACAGAGCCTATAAGAAAATTAATAATAAAGGTGGATAGGGTATTACGTGATTATTATACCCAAGAAGTCATTTGTAACTTAGTTATATTTTTAGGAATTGCCGAAGATAAAGCGAAAGGAAACATTACGGATGAAAGGATAATAAATGAGATTAGTTCTTCATTTTCCGAAACCATTTGTTACTGGCAGCTTCAACATATTGAAATTGAAAGAAGAATTAATAATAGTATAGGAAAAATTGAGGAAGAGGTAGGGCAAGCTATTGAAGAAATAAAGAAAGAATGATTTTAAGAGTAGAAACACAATTTAATCAAGCAACATGCAGATTTATAAATGGATAAGGGAAGCGTTTAGTTAATTACTTAAAAACTGGAATTTTATTATATGTTAAGGTGCGCAGTAAATGTAATATGTTATGTATAATAAAATTCCAGTAAAAGAAATAGTATCAACCAATAACATAAGTCAAGAAGGATTTTTAATCAATTTCTCACTATCTTTGAAAAAAGGATCCAAGTTTAAACCCGTATTCTGTAGACCTATAGTTTTCTATTTACATAAAATTATGGACAGTGTATCCTTAAATTAATACCGATTCAAAAGAAAGATTATTTTTTAATTTAGAATACATACTCCTAAGACCTACTTTATAGTTTCTTTGACTTCCCCTTCTATAAATATAATTTGGTATAATAAACCATTTGATTTAATATGGCTTATTTGTATCCAAAAATATCTATTAAAAATGCTTATCAAAAAATCTACTTAAAATATTAAGATTAAAATAATTTACTTTTATCTATTACAAGATAGTTTATTTATCTTTGTTAAAACTTATGTAACATTTATACTATGCCGAATATTCAACAATCTTTATCTTTGAAGAAAACATATAATTTTTTCAATCAACAAGAACAAAAACTTGAAGATTTTATAAAAAGTTCTAATCCTATTGTTCAAAAAAATGAAAAATCGTCTAAAGTTAGGAGGTTAAATGAAAGTTTTAATGTTAATCCTGATGTTCCCAGAGAAATTATTTACTTTGAAAGAAATATAAAAACCACAGTCGTTCTATTATATATTGATATTTTTGCTTTTTCAAAAATCATAGAGAATTATACCTCTAATAAAATTAAAGATTATTTAGATGATTATTATAATATGATTATTCCAATCATTTATCAAGCGGGGGGCGAAGTTGAAAAGTTAATGGGTGATGGTATTATTTGTGTGTTTGGTAAACCTTTTATAAATAAAAGCATTGAAGAAATAATACAAATAGCAGAAGCATGTGCTATATATGTAATATTGAAAGCACAAAAAATAAATAAGTGTGTCAAGATAGCTTTCCACGTTGGCGACATTACTTACTATAAAGTTCCATCAAAAGATTATTCTGAATATACTATCATTGGTCACCCTATGACTGAATTACATAGGCTAGAATCTGTTTCAGTAAAAAATGCAGTAAATTATTTTACAAATTCAATTTATGATAGTGAATATTTTCAATTTGGCTTACTTAATGAAATGAGGTTTGAACATGGCTTTTCTATTGAAACAAAAAATATTGATAATTTATCTGGTATCTGTTATGAGGAAATAAAATATTTAATAATAGACGAATAAATATGGTATTAAAAGATCTGATAAATGAAGTTCAGGAAGATATTCAGGATGTTAAAAATACCCAATTTATTTATAGTAACACTACCTCTGTGCCACGAAGAAAAGATCTTGGTCTTACTTTTGAAAGTGGTAAGGAAAAAAAAGGAAAAATTCTTAACACGTGTGTTTTATATGTAGATATACGGGATTCTGTTATCCTTACTCATAAATATGATTCTGAGACTATGGGGAAGTTATATACTGCATTTACAAAGGCGGTATTAAAAATTGCTAAATATTATTCCGGACATATACGAAATATAATTGGTGATAGAGTAATGGTTATATTTAAACCAGAGAATTGTTTTTCGAATGCAATTTATTGTGCAATAGCTATCAATCATGTTTTTAGTAAAGTCTTTCCAACTATTTTTAAGGGGATTGATTTTAAATGTGGAATTGGCATTGATTATGGAGAACTAAAAGTAATAAAAGTAGGAATACAACGTCGTAATGAAGAACATTTCGAAAATTTATCATTAGTATGGACTGGTGAACCTGCAAATATTGCATCTAGATTGACAGATTTTGCTAATAAAAAAATTAAAAGGAATTTATTTGATGTTATTATGAAGAGCAGAGTTATTAATTTATTAGATTTGAAAAGATCATCATTTAATAATATCTTTGGCTCGCATGCAAATTCGTATAATAATACAAGATACCGAGAAACAAAAGAGACTTTAAATGAAGAAGAATTTATTAATTTAATTACTCACTTTGACAATAGTACTACTATCACTACAAATATTGGAATTATGTCACAATTTCGAAAAAGATATGATAATATAAATTATCCACCTATCTTAATTACTCATAATGTATTTATGGGTTATAAAGAAAGAAATCCAGAATGTCTTACTATTAAAAATAGTTTGTGGTTAAGACAAGAACATAATTTCAATAATGTGAAATGCGAAGTATATAGAGGAGATATAATCTTGATTTTTGAATAAATAAAGTGAATATGGATAAAAATGAGCATTTATATCGAATTTTTGATAACATAAATGATTGGTTAAAATTTGCTGAAGCTAAAATTTTAGGTTTAATAGCTTTTGATGTTGCTTTATTAGTTGGATATACACAAATTCATACTGAGAATCTTGTTATAAAATACGCCTCTGGAATTTTAGCTATTTTTTTAGTTTTATCTTTGCTTCTATGTATTATATCCGTGATCCCTATTGTCAACAAGGTTGCTGTCAAATTAAAAAAATGTAATTTTTCAAATATCCTGTTTTTTGGGTATATAAAAGACTTGAATGAAAAAGAATTTGAAAAGGAATTTTTGTTAAAATTAGAAGATCAAGAACCACTGAATAAGTATGAAAAAGATTTAGTATGCCAAATACTATACAATTCTAAAATAACAAGTCTAAAATGCCAGTTTTTTGATCTTGCTTCTTATATTCTAATTACAGGTATAATAATTTCCATAATTTCTTTTTTAATTTTACATTTTATTCTCACATAAGAAATCAAAATAAATCCTAAGAAAATGAATACAAGATATAAAATAAAGATTCATATTAATAATTATAACGACTATATAGGTGCTGGAAAATCCTACTGAAAATAGTTACCCGAATTCCCTTAAAAGTGGTCACGTTTTCCGACTGAAACTGCTCCCCTAAATCCGGCTGAAAGTGGTCCCCTTAAAAAAGGCAAGGGCATAGATTAAAATTGGCGGATAATTGTATTCTTTAAACAAAAAAAATATATCAAAGAATACGTCCTATGCCGAACAAATCAATTACAATGCAAAAATTACGGCAATTATTACGGCTATCCAGCCAGGGCAAAGAGAGCAAAATGATTGCAAGCTACTTGCGTATATCCCGCACTACTGTAAAAATGTATTTAACCAGCTCTAAATAAGCACTTCCTAACATATTCTTAAATTTACTCAATACAGAGAGTAAATTTACTCAAAGTTTTTGAATTTGTAAATCTTAACAGTAGAATAAAATAATAGCAAAACAGGAAGGACTTTTTTAACTCATGTATTCATCCTGATTAAAAATATTATACAACCTGTATCCACTTATTCACCCTACATTTCATTATTAAAAGCCTTATAATAATTCTTTTCCAGTAATTCTTCAATATCCGACCTTTTATAAAGTATTTTTCCTTCCAGCTTATAATAACAGAGTAATCCGTTATCCCGGTAATCCTGAAGGGTACGGGGACTAATATGTAACCACTCACAAACATGAGAGGTCGTAAGAAAACTATCATCCGGCAAAGCGGATTCCGGAAGATGGGTTATAATATCTTCTGCTTGCCGGAGGTCATTTAATAACTGTTGAATTTCTTCTGAATTGTAAGTAAGTGTATCCATTCAATCTCATTTTTACCGGGAAACTTTACTTTTATTTATTAGCTGTTCTATATCTTCTTTTTTATAGTAACACTTATTCCTGATCCGGGTATAAGGTATTATTCTTTTGTCCCGGTACGTTTGTAATGTTCTCAGGGATACATCCAGCATTACACATACGTCCTGGTTATCCAACCATTCTTTTGATTTTTGGGAACGTTCTAATTGGTTTAGTTTTTCTAGCAGGGCCTTTATATTTTGTTTTATTTTTTCAAAAGCAGCTGCTTCTATAATTCTTAAATCCATACTCTCAGATTATTTATACCTTATTCATCTCCTATTTATTTCTTATGGGACATACTTGTATCTTTTTTACAAATATATTATTCAAAATAATATGCTGATATAAACCGAAGAGGTATGTCGATATCTAGCGTAATTTGTCTCTATATTTAATGATGGATATTCTTTACACTTGTCATAGTATAAGTTTCTGATTAGATATATCCCTATTAAAATTTATAGTATTACCATTATTAAAAGCAATCATTTTTCTAATTTTCTTTTTTTCTTCACCCACCCCGATTTTCGACTTTGGAGAAAATCCGCCCCCCGGTTTGTAACCGGGGCAAGTTAGGGCTTTTTGCTGCAAAAGGATTTTTTGCAGCAAAAAGCACAACTTGCAAAGTGCCCGAGCAATTTAAATACGCGGATTGCGCATTCATTTTTTACTTGATTAGTTGGAGAATAAAATGTAGTTTTAATGTGTGTGAGATGGAATATAATATGGTGATACCAAAATGCAGAATCATTATATAGCTGCGTGGATCTATTACGATAGTCTTATATTAAGATATTGAGATAATCCTGGATTAAAATATTACGATAACTCTGCATGACGACATTACGATAGTTCTACATCAAGATAGCACGATAACTCTGTATAACGATAACATGATATAAGGATAAAAGATATGACTACCTATGAGCATTACTATATAATTGCAATTTTATAAAATGGGATGATTGATCTTGCTTTTATATCATAAAAAAATAACTTATAATTAACAAGTCACATTTTATGCTTTAGATTCAAAATATTTTTTTCTGCTTATATTTGTCGAATAAAAACGCCATTTTTGCTGTTGTTCGTTAAATTTCTTCGAGAAGGATAATTATTATTTTGTATTTTTAAATTAATTTGAAGCAAAATCTTTTATTTCTTTATAGGTCGATTTTTTAATTTCATGAAACTTATTCCAAATCTTTTTGGATTGATTTTTTATCGTGTCGTCTTCATTTATCTCTTTCATGACATGATTAGCTTTATTTAGATAGGCTATAAAATTACCCCAATCTTGTTGATTTGAACAACTATATCCGGTTGGACTATTTTTGTCTGGTAACCACTTTAATCGTCGTTTTGAACCAAAATGTGTAAATCTTTTATACAAACGAGTTTCAAATAATAAATCTGATGGAATGTGAGTGGCTTTTGCAAAATGAGCTCCTCTTCTAAACGTTCTTTTCATATTTCTGTAAAACTTGGAAAAACTTGCTGTTTTTACTCTTACTTTTAATCCATCATATTTGAAACCTAAGTATTCAAGTTGTTTATTGGGATTTATTAATTCGTCTTCTAATATACCACCTTTCAACTCTAAATCTTGATTTAATTCATAACGATATATGTTTGTTTTCTCAGAATGAATGTTAAGGCTTGCTTTAACTTCTATTTCTTGTTTAATTAAGTTATAAAAATACTTTTCATCTTTTTGGTCGCATATTATAATTAAATCATCACTGTAGCGTCGATAATAAGCATTTTTTGTCGGTGATATAACTTCTAAATAAACTCGTTCATCAAAATCTAACATATAAATATTTGCAAGAGTTGCACTTATAGGGGTTCCCTGTGGAATACCTTTCTTTTCTTCTTTGTTAAGAGATATACGGAGTGTATTTTTATTTGGTTTGTCAACTCTTATTAAATCGGTAGCCTCACTAAAGAATTCATCACTATAACAAAAAGCCACAACATTTTCATGGCGCATATTATAAATTTTACTAACCCGTTTTCTTTTAAGTTCTTTTTGAGTTTTGTCATTAGGCTTGAATCGTTCAACCACTAATTTATTTTGAAATTTCTTGAATAATTCATTTTCATTCACGTATTTATTATTTACAAGATTTCTATAGATTGTGTAATGGTCATTTGGTAGATTATCTGTTTTTAAAACACGTTTCCATTGTTTATGTAAAATCCTATGATTTAGATTATCAAAAAAAGATGTGATATCAGTAACAATAATTGAAAGTTTTCTATGCTTATTAGTTTCTATAAACTTAAAAGCCTCAAAAGCAAATTCTATATTACACTTATTTCCGCTTTTACCATTCCCAATAGGTATTTTTCTATATGCAACAGCCACAGAATTATAAGGCTTATCTTTTAAATAATCTTCATAAGCTAATGTTAGCAAATGATTATAATAACTATAAACAATAGAATCTAAGTGAGAAGGGAAATAAATATGCCGTTCTTTTTTTTCACTTATTGAACGTTGACGTTTGCCATATATGTTTTTGGGAGCATCTTTGAGAGGTCTATATTTACGTTGACTAATAGTTCGATGCAATAAAGGTACAAACTTATGAGTAGCTATTTTTTCAGGATTAGTAACATAATTTTTTACCCAAGCTATATCCTTCTTACTTGTTAATGGTTTACCTATATGAGGATATTTTTTAAATTTTAGCCATTCTACATTCATATTGTAAATATAAAAAAATTAAAGTTGGTCGTGGCAATCCTAAAGATAGATACAATCTTGAAGTTGCTTCTTGCTTTCGCATTGGACAACGCCACTCATTATTAGAATTAAATTCATAACTTTGTCAACACTATTAATTATGACAGTATCAACACAAGTGGAACTTAAGGTAATTCCTTTCACTCACTTAATAATGAAGCTTCTCAGAACATTATTGAAGATTTGTGAAGCAGAAATTAGTCTTCACACGTAAGCCAAAATCTCCGTGTGGGACACTAAGATGTACTTTACATAAAACGTACCTATCGGTCTTGTCCCAACTTTAATTTTGTTTTTTCTCTACATAAAATGTTCCATTTTTATTTTGTCAGAAAATTTGACATTTTGTAACGTTATTTGTGACACATTGGCATTGCAATTAAACTATTTTTTAATTAAAATTTAAATTATGACATGTCACCTTGTCAATAAATCTCTCCTTAAAAATAATACTTTTTAATTTTAATAAAGAGGGATACTTTTCTAAGAATTAAGGAAAGGTATTTCATCAGATTTTCTAACACTTACAATATTTTCCCTTATATAAATGCAAACAATATAGTAATAACTTTTATATATCAAAAATACTTTTTTAAATTTTTTATAAACACAAGACTTAATTTTATGTGAATATACCTAAAATACCATACTTTTCTTACTAATCCTTGTTCAACAAATAAAAGCCTGCTATTCTCATTAAAAATGCGGAGAATAATTCGTATATTTGCCGCATAAGCGTTTTCTTATGGCTAAATATATCTATCAATATAGCAACTGGCCTCATTTCACATGGGATGAAAAGGAGATACTGGCTCTTTTGGGCAATCTGCGGTATTTGCAAGGCAAACTATTAGGGCAAATGAGTACAGTAGGTTTTTCTTTACAGGAAGAAACAACGCTTACTACTTTGACCTTGGATGTACTAAAGTCCTCTGAGATCGAAGGAGAAATATTAAATTACGATCAGGTGCGTTCTTCCATCGCAAGACATTTGGGGTTGGAGTATGCTGGAATGGTGTATCCGGATAGGAATGTTGAAGGCGTGGTCGAAATGATGCTCGATGCTACGCAAAACTATAAACAGCCGCTTAACGATGAACGCCTGTTCGGTTGGCATGCTGCATTATTTCCTACGGGGAGGAGTGGAATGCATAGGATAGAGGTCGCCCGTTATCGCAGTGGAGAGATGCAGATTGTTTCAGGGGCAATGGGAAAAGAGAAAGTCCATTATCAGGCACCTTCTCCCGGTCAGGTAGCACATGAGATGAACGCCTTTCTCAAATGGTTCAATGAGGAAGATAAATTAGACCTTGTTCTCAAATCAGCCATTGCTCATTTCTGGTTTATTATCATTCACCCGTTCGATGATGGCAATGGTCGAATAGCGAGAGCCATATCGGACTTATTGCTTGCCCGTTCGGACAACACATCACAGCGTTTCTACAGTTTGTCAAGCCGGATACTTGTCGAAAGAAAAGTTTATTATGAAGTATTGCAAAAGACACAATTTAGTGATGGAGATATTACAGACTGGCTGGTATGGTATCTGAATTGCCTGTACCGTGCCTTACAGACCACAGAAGCGGCATTTCAGAAAGTATTATACAAAGCTGCTTTTTGGGATAAACATAAAGAAACAACACTTAATTCCCGGCAGCGGTTAATGTTAAATAAACTATTAGACGGGTTCGACGGCAAACTCACTTCATCCAAATGGGCCAAAATTACCAAGTCTTCTCAGGATACGGCATTGCGTGATATAAACGATCTGATGGATAAAGGTATTTTATGTAAGGAGGCAAGCGGAGGAAGAAGTACAAATTATGAGTTAATATAAATTCTGGTATTTTGAATCGTAAAAAAATGCGTCATAATTTTAAAAATTCCCCAAAAATCCCTATCTTTATCCTCACGTTCATTGACACAATGCAAACCTTCGCAAATCACTGAAAAACCGTCGGGTTTTCCTTATGGACTTTGCAATTTGCTTACACATAAAATATTGGTTTAAGGGAGATTAGACTATAGGTTCATCTTCCGTCCATACCGCAAAAGCCTTGAAAATCGAATGATTTCCAAGGCTTTTTTCTTTTCTGTATTGCTTTTATATTGCATTTCCTTTGTATGCTGCTTTTTTATATCCTATCCTCTACTCAGCTATTTCTGCATCCAAAAAAGGATTCACCATAGGAATAAAAAGATCCGCTTTCGTATAAATATCAAAATGCGTAGTATTTGGCAGGACTGCAAGCTGACAGGAAAGTGGTCCTGTAAATCCTCCCTGCGCTTTATCACCGCCAAGCAGCCTGAAAAGATGAACTCCATGTTCGGGCATCACCGCATCATTGTCACCGAAAATAAGTAATACCGGAGCCTTGACGGTTAGCACTTCCGAATCACTCCAACCCTTAAAATTATTGAGTTCTGCCAGAACCTTCCCGATAAAGACCGGCCAATGAGAAGGATCGGGAGCTACTTTTGCATACTGCTTTTGCTGAGGTGATCCGGCAAGTTGTTCTGCAGACGGCCAATGACCCCGTATGGACAGATAATATCCTTCGGCGGAATAAATCCCTGACATGATAACAAGCTTGCGCACGATTCCCGGATATTTCATTCCCATGCGTAATGCAACAACTCCACCCAAACTATAGCCCATTACATCAACCTTCTCATATCCAAGCTTTGTTACTGCGGCAGCTACGTCGTCCGTAATCTGTTCCCAGGTAAGCGGGCGGTCAAGATCAGCAGTACGGCCATGTCCTTCCATATCAAAAACAATTACCTGACGGGATTGTGCAAGCTTGGTCAACGTGCTTCCCCAAAAAGTGAGATCCATCATCCCTCCATGCAGGAGAACAAGCGGGCGGCCTTCTCCATGGATCTCATAATACATTTCTAATCCTTCTATATTCACGTACCCGTTCTTCCGTAAGGTGGAATCAGTAAGCGTTTCAACAATAATAGCCGGAACTTTTTCCTGGGCAGCCAATTGGTTATCCGTTCCTTTAATAAATAACAGACAAAATAAGAGAAGAAGGAATTTCAAGGATGATTTGATAATATCAACCTGACTTTCCGTTGATTTATAATTTTTCTTTGTATTCAATAAGACTCTGTCACACATTTCTTTATTCATACCATTCTTTTTAATTATTTTCTTATAATGACTTTATTTAATTTGAAATCACAAAAATAGAAGTATATTTATAGCTAAAATAGCTGTAAATAGCATTAATATAGTCATAAATGAAAATATCCATCCATCAAACAGGAATTATTTCGGAATTTACGCGTGCAATAGGAGCAACTGTAAAAGGGCGTTTTGTATTTATCCCGGAAAGTAGAGGAGGCGGTTATATAACCGGTTTTAATTGGGAAAATGCTTTACGCATGATGATTCGTAATTATTATCTGAATGAAGAAGTAAATATCGAATGGACAAATGAACAGATGATCGAACAAGACTATATTGCCATCTTTCTGAGCGGAGTTTTTCCTTCTTTGACAGAGCCTGACTCTAACCTATCTCCCGAACCTGCGAGCATGCTGATTTGTAAACAGAAAGTTTCTACTGCCATTGATATGCCTTCTAATACGGTTTTCAGAAGCATCACAATCTCTGTGTCGCGACAATACCTCCACACACTTTTCAGCCACATTCATCATCCGGTTGTTGAAAGTGTATTGGAAGCAAAGGATAATCTGATTCTTGAAATGGGTATTTCTCCTGAAATCATCGGTATTGCCAGCGAAATGCTCCGACAGAACATTCCCGGGAGTATGGAAAGTCACTATTACAAATTGAAATGCGAAGAATTGCTATGCCACATTTTTGTCCTGCTGATGCAGCGGGAAGAGATACCGCTAAACCACTTACATATCGATGACATTAAAGCTATTTATGCGGTGAAAGCCTATTTGTTATCCCATCCCGAAGAAGCACCTCATATTGCACTGCTAGCTGAGAAAGCAGGAATGAGCCAGCCCAAACTCCGAAAACTTTTCAAACAAACTTTCGGAAAAAATATGTTTGATTATTACCAATCCGTAAGAATGCAGAAAGCGGCTCATTTATTAAAAGAAAAAAAATTGTCTGTTTCCGAAGTGGGCTACCAATTAGGATTTAGTAATCTCAGTCATTTTTCAAGAATCTTTGAAGAATACATCGGCATGAAACCGAAAAAGTATTCTTTGATGTAATAGGTGGATGTCACGATAAGAGAGAGACAACCATATAAATAAATGAGACTTTTACAATTTATCAAACGCATTCTTTACAATCCTCACACAAGCATCCATCTGCTCAACAGTATGATTGGAGGATATGGACAACCGCAACCTTGTTTTTTTGCCGGATACCGCAGGAAAAGTAACTACTCCGGTGCAGAGGCCTTCCTGATGGATCATACGGCTTATTTTCCTTAAACGACGATCATTTCCTACAATAACAGGTATGATCTGAGAGGCTGTCTTACCGATATCCAATCCTGCTGTCCGGAGTTTTCTTTGTATATAGTTCGTATTTTCCCACAATTTAATAAGGTTAGATTTATCATTTTCAAAAAGCTCCAATACCTTTAATATCCCCGCCGCAGTATGAGGTGCCATCGCACAGGAAAAAACATAAGACCGGGCATACATTCGCAAATAAGTCATTACCTTTTCACTGCCCGCTGCAAATCCTCCGATTGCCCCGAATGATTTACTGAACGTGCCAATTATTATATCGATCTGGTCTTCAAGGTTAAAATATTCGGCAACCCCTCTCCCGTTTTCTCCGAAAATGAGTGTAGAATGGGCTTCATCCAGTAGGATTTTTACATCATATTTTTTACAGATTTCCACGATAGCAGGCAGATCAGCCAAATCCCCATCCATACTATACACCCCTTCCAGACACACAATAGCCCGTTTGGTTTTCAGCCCTTTTAAGATTTTTTCCAGATGTTCCGCATTGTTATGGCTGAATACTTTTACATCCGCCCCGGCCAATCTCACGCCATCATATATGGAAGCATGCGACAAAATATCCAGCACCGCCACATCTCCCGGTTTAAGCAAACAGGAGAGAATGCCAAGATTTGTGCCATAACCCGTCGGAAAAATCACCGCGTCTTCTTTCCGCTTAAACCGGGCAATGGCATTTTCCAACTGCTTCGTCAAATCATAATAGCCACTTAATAACGGAGCAGAAACAGCACCTGTGCCATATTTACCCAATGTTTGTTGTGCGGCTGCAATCACTTCAGGATGACAGGAGTATCCTAAATAATTATAAGAACAGAAATTAAGGAAACTCCGTTCCTTTTTCCGGTAACGATCATATACCTTAAATTCCGCTTCCGGAGCTGATGAAACAGGATTCCCGTATACCATATATCCTTTTCGGACTGCATCTTGAAAATAGGCAGAAAAATAATCCACCACTTCAAACAAATCTTTTCCCTGATACCTGAAAAAATCAGCCTGTGTATAATCATCACAGTTTATAGTATCTATCTCACAAGTATTATCCAATGCCATTTTATTTATGATTAAACATTCATATTATATAGAAGGAAGGTCAACAAATGCAGCACGGAACAAAGCATGATAACCGGAATATATGGGATCACAAGCATTATTAAGCGCTGCAGGGCTTAATCCTGAAAAACATTTCAGTTCTTTTATCAGATGTGATTTATCGTAATAATCACACTCATACGCCAGTTGGTCCGTTGTCATATCTCTATGTTGCTGAATGAAATGATGGAGCTTCTGAAAACGTGTAATCCGGAGAAAGCTTTTCGGATTGATTCCCGTATTTTCTATGAAAACGCGTTTAAATTGTTTGTAACCGAGACATGCCGTCCAGGCCAGCCGGTCAATGGAAACCTCTCCCTGCTCTATAGAAGTTATAACTGCGTGTATACGTTTCCACTCATATTCATCGTTTTTACGTATCCGCTTCATCAGAAACTTTTCTATGAGGTCAACACACCTGGATTCATCCGTCTCCTCATACAAGCGTTTTTCAAGTTCCTGCCATCCGGAATCATTCAGAGAAGAAAGAGAAGCATAGCGATTGCTTAATTCCATAAGAGGGACGCTGAAAAACCTGTTACCCGCAACAGGGTGAAAAACAATACAGATAAAATCCACATATCCGGAAAAAACAAGGTCCGTATATTCTGTTGTAATACCATACAGATGAGAGGAAGGTAAATAATTACCGTGCAACGAAGAATAAGTTTGTTCACCCCGATGAAAACTCACCACCGGACATCCCAACGGAACAAGACGTTGCTTGCTTAGTGCCAGCTCCTCCATTTTCACAAACCAATATTGTTTTACATACGGAGCAAGTAACGCGGAAGGTTGTATGACCTGAAATTTATTCATTTTTAAAATTACAAAACTATATCCATTCTTTTATTTAAATGGTGTAAAAAAAGGACATCTTTCCAAAAGAGCACCATATCTGCAAAATGCCTGACAAGGTTAAAGAAAACATGGCGGCTTTCCTGCCGGAAGGTAAAACGTATATTGAACACTATCCTCTTTCATCAAATAAGTTGAATTTCTTTATAGGAAAAATAAACCCACTGGATTTTTTTCTTAAAAAACTTGACTTCGGCATATTTATTGATTATATTTGTAAGAAATGGCAGAAGAACAAACCATACAAATGTGGTATATCTTATATATACTGTTATTCCTCCTTTTTGTAAAGAAGGGGTTCTCTTTATTCTTTCCGGCAGAAGAAAAAGAAAAGAATCTTTTCTTTTTCCAAAAGCAGAATTTTGTCAGGTTCTTTTGTCATGAAATAAATCTTTCATCAATGAATACTTCCAACCATGTTCTCATGGGTGGGTATTTTTCACGGATTCCCTTTCTTAAAAGGGCTTTACACAGTCTTTTTAAGAAAAATAGCCTTTCCTTTTACCACTCGTTGCCGGGTTATTTCCCTTTTTAGTCTGATATAGGCATTTACCGACCGTATTTTTCCGAATAATTTTCCTCATTTTTCCTTAAAAAGCGCAGCCACTTTTGAAAAAAGCCCATCTGCTTTTCAGAAAAGCGCATCCGCTTCTGTTATGAAAGCACATCCGCTTTTGAAAAAAGTGCATCCGCTTTTAAAAAAAGCAGATGCGCTTTTTTTAAAACAGAAATATTCTTCATTTTTGAATAAAAAGGCTATTTTTAAACCCCTTCTATTAAAAAATAATTTAATAAAAATCTTTTTTTAAAGAGCTTTTGGAAATAAAATATTAATCGAGAGGACCTCAATGAACTGGTAAGATGAATTATTTCAACCTGTCAATTCTGTCACCATAACATGGTTCTATTCTAATGCCCATCCTGTACGTTACCATTTAAGATTAATTGTTAAGGATAATTAAAAATTTTATAAAATCAAACAAATTATATAAAAACCATGTTCAGTAAATACCGGATTCCATTCGGTTAATAAAAATATAAGATCCATTTTCTTAGTGGATAAAAAAAGAATCGGAAGAGAGAGTACAGGAATTAATTACCAGTCTGGAAGCCTTATTAATAAGATCTTGAAAAGAAAAAGAGGGAACAATGATAAGGTAAGCAGCAGTATACATTTTATGGATTTAAAACTTTTTTCCATAGCATAATTATGGGATATACGTCAGTTAGATTTTTTAATTAATATTTTATTTAAAAATATACTATTCAATATGAAGAATAACATCTTACTTTTCGTTTTTACTTGTTTAATGGCAATAACAACTTCTGTAAGTGCACAGGTTGGTATTAATACGGAGACGCCGCATGTCCTGACGGATCTGGATATTCAGAATATTGTTGAAAACACGGATACCACTTATAGAGGAATTATGATTCCCAGAATGACGGAAGAAGCCAGGGATGCCATGACAACAGGATTAGCAAACGATGTACTGGAAGGAGCCAATAGCCTTTTAATATTCAATACCACGGAAAATTGTTATAACTATTATAATGCAACACAATCCAGATGGTTAAGCCTGTGTGGCTCGCTGGGAGATGCTGAATTTACGGGTACAGCCGATTGTAACAGAATAACCGTATACGGTGAAGGAACGTTTTATGCGAATATTGCGCTGAATACAAACCAATATATCACTTTGCCGGTTACTGTTACAAGTCCGGGGAATTATACCATTATTGCTAATTCTAATAATGGATATGGTTTTACAGCTTCCGGTATTTTTCCTGAGGCAGGAGATTATACGGTAACCCTGCAGGGAATCGGAACTCCTATTGCTGTAGGGATAGACAACATTACATTTATGAACGGACAGACTCCTCTGCTTACGGCTTCCGGTACGGAAGTATGCACCAAACAACTCGAAATAAAATCAACCATTGTAAATTATATTGTTGATTGTAATAATATAACAGTTACCGGCAACTATATAGCCGGAGAACCGACTTCTATCGGAGTGCATTATGTGACCATTCCTTTAACCGTTGAAAATGATGGCACAGGAGTAACCATTTCCACAAATACTGTCAATGGGCTCCGGTTCACCGGTACTGAAAATCTGGTTGCCGGTACCACAACTTCTATACAGCTTAATGCATTAGGTACTCCATTAAGAGCCGGTACCTTCACCTATGTGTTCACAACTACCGGGGCAACAATTACCACATGTTCATTTACTGTAACCGTAAACACAACGATCGGAACTTTCAATAATCCGGCAAAGAACTGCCTGGCCATTTATAATGAAGATTCCAGTCTGCCGGATGGTGAATATTATATACAAAGTGCAATCGGTGAACCCACAAGGACATTCTGTGACATGACAAACGGAGGATATACGCTTATCTGGTCTTATTCGGAGAGAACAGTATATTCAGACAATCAATATGGCGCATACGTAAATCAAAGTATAGGAACATACGAAAGGCAATTAGGATTCAGGTATAGTATTCCTTCGGGTGTAGTTACTACGGATGAGCCACTTGAAACCAATATTTTACCTTATCAGAAATTCCGGTTAGCTCAAGCTACGATGGCATTATTAAAAGAAGAAAACGCAAACTATCACATCCGGATCACTGAAGATCCTACCGATATGACTGATCCTTGGGCTTTACTTAATTTCTTAAGAGTAAGACCACTAAATAATAATTTTGATTTTATTACTGCTACAAGCGGAGAATATACACAAAATGGGATGGATGTTACCGGAAAAATTCTGGGAAGAGATTATACGGTCAATGGGGCTATTAAAAGGTTTAATGGAGCAGTAATTTCTACAAGTGGCGATCCTTCGTTTTATTATTTTCAGGCCGGAAGTTATCCCAGCCATATTAACTGGGGAGCTGCAGTTAGTTTTACACCCATTACTCCTGCGGGAACAGCAAATGAAACCGCAACGATCCCGGCTTCTGCAAACCTGTTCGGGGTATTCAGGGCAGCAACTGAAGGAGTTCCGAATCATCATTTCGGAAAATGCGGAGGCAATGCAGGGAGTGAAACAGATTTTACCATTCCGGCCTGTTATCAGGATTTATACCCTCATGCCTTTAATAATGGGGAAGGAAGAATCTTACAATGGTTTGTTAAATAATCGGATCAGTCAGTTTATTATATAATGAGGAGGTGATTCTAATGCATCACCTCTTCTTTACTTTACTCCGTAATCTTACTATTCAATGAAATATCGTTTTGTATTTATTTTAATAATAACCGGGATATTTCCTTTTTCTGCTACTTATTCGCAGGAAAAGAATTTTATAATAAGAGGAAAAATAGAGAATCTACATCTTCCGGCGAAAGCATATTTATCTTATAGCTATGAGAATGAATATTTTCTGGATTCGTGTGAAATAAAAAACGGAAAGTTTGCATTTCATGGAAAGATAGATTATCCGTTGCCTGCAAAGATTATGCTGGATCACGAGGACAGGCAGAAACAACATGGAAAAGATGTGATGAACTTTTACATGGAACCCGGGGAAATGGTTATTCGGGGAAAAGAATTTATAAAAACAGCCAGCGTATCCGGTTCAAAAACTCAGGAGCTGGATATGGCGTTTCAGAAACAACTGGAATACATTAAAAGAAAAGCAGATAATATACAAGAAGCATTTATAAAAGCCTCTCCCGAATTACAAAACAATGAAATTTTCAGAGATTCGTTGGATAAAGAATTTTATGACCTTGTAAAACAATATAATGATACTGCCATAGATTTTATTGAAACCCATCCTGAGGAGATGCTCGGTTTATATATGCTTCGTTCGGAACTTACTATCCATCCCGATAATGAGCGGGCATGGCTTGCGTATGAAAGACTGGACAAATCTATCAAAAATACGGCTCCAGGAAAAGAAGTCTCGGAAATGATTGAGAAAAGCCGGCGTGTGTCTGTCGGTGCATCCGTTCCGGAACTTTGTCTGACGGACCTGCAGGGGGACATATCCGCATTGTCAGATCTTGAAGGAAAGTATGTCCTTTTATTTTTCTGGTCTCCGGAATGCAACCATTGTGAAAAAGAAATCCCTTATCTTAATTATATCCATTCACTGTATAAGGACAAAAACCTAGCAATGATCGGAATTGCCATCGAAAGTGAAAGAAGAAGAGCAGACTGGGAACAGCTTATAAAAGCTAATCAGATGGAATGGCCGCAGGTATCCGATCTGAAACTTTGGGAAAGTGAGCTGGCAAAAGCTTTCAACATAAAAAATGTTCCTTATGTGTATTTAACCGACCCACAAGGAAAAATCATTGCAAAAGAAATCTACAGGGAACAACTATTAAGTAAAATAGAATCGTTATTTGCTTTAGAATGAAATTTGCTTCTTTTTGCATGTTCCATTAAAAAAAAGAATCCGCGTAACAATCCCATATTCTGACAGAAAACTTTATATAGGCATATAGAAATAACAGGAGGACTGCCAAAGATTTCCGGAAGTTTTGTACAAAAGGATAAAACCCGTTATTTATTCATTTAAAAAACTTACTTTCTCCGATACCAAACAAAGCAAAATCATAGAGGGTAGGGTCTTCCTCATTGAAAGTTTTTAATTTTCCGGTAAGCTCTTCGACTGCTTTCCGGTCATTTTGTTTCCGGTTTAATAAACCAAGTTGCCGGGAAATATTACTCACATGTACATCCAACGGAATTAGTAATTCAGAAGCAGGGATTTTATCCCATAAACCCATATCTACAATTCCATCATTTCGTATCAGCCATTTTAACACCAGGTGAAGACGTTTGCAGGCGGATGCATCCGGATTGGAGATGTGTTTGAGGCTCTTAGCATCATACTCCTGATTGGCTTCCCGTATCAAATTACGAAATCTCCTGATGCCTTCCCATATTTTATCGTCTGTGGAAAGAGAGGAAGAAAATACCAATTCACAACTTTCATATTGCCGGTAAATAGCGTGTAACCCTCTACATATATAGGCCATATCCTCTTCGAAAAAGGTCCGGTGAATATTTGCTGTAGCAAGTTTTTCATATCCTTTTCCCATAATATAATCGTACGGAGACATTCCCATTATATCATGCATCCGGGAAGCTGACTTAATGATCAGGCTACGTTTCCCCCAGGTAATGGTGGCTGTCAAGAAGGCGGAAACTTCAATGTCCTGTCTGAGCGTATATTTCCGTGGAAACTGAATCGGATCGGTTTCAATAAATTCAGGTGTATTGAAACGGGCTGCCATTGTATCGAGCAGTTCTTTTATTTCTTCTTCGGAATATATTTCTTCTTTCATAGAAGTAAAACGTCATTTTATATTTTGTATTGTAATCTTCGGCTAAAAAGGATAAAACAGACAGGATAATACTCAGTCTGTCCTCTATTAAACAGCTATTTTATTTTATTAAAAAATGAAAATCTTATAATGTGTTAACGTACACACTTTTTTCTTTCCGGGATTATTTCCGGGTAAAATAATTCTTATATTTGCCCCTGCATCGATTATGGTTGTGTCCATTAAAAACGAATTAAACCTCATCTATACATGAATGAAAAACTCATCAACAGGCGTGTTTTTCTGAAAAACGCAGGACTTGCAGGTGCCGGTATCTTATTGGCTTCCAGCCTATGGTTGTCCGTCTTTTCTGAAACAAATCATACGACAAAAGAGGAAGTAAAAATAGGAATTATCGGTCCCGGTTCAAGGGGACAGCTTCTTATGTCTTTTCTTAAAGAAAATCCCAAAGTCCGTATCGTAGCCCTCAGTGATATATATCAACCTTCCATTGACCAGGGGAGGGCTCTGGCTCCTGAAGCAAAACTATATAAAGATTACAGAAAGTTATTGGAAGACAAAGAAGTGGATGCTGTCATCATTGCCACGCCGTTGAATACTCACTTTCAAATTGCAATGGACGCATTTGACGCAGGCAAGGACGTTTTTTGTGAAAAATGCCTCGGATATACGATAAAAGAATGTTTCCGGATGTATAACAAGCATCTGGAAACAGGAAAGATATTTTTCTCCGGACAACAGCGTCTTTTTGATCTCCGGTATATAAAAGCCATGGAGATGATCCATGCAGGGAGGTTCGGAGATATTAATGCAATCCGTACCTTCTGGTTCCGGAACGGCGACTGGCGACGGGAAGTTCCTTCTCCGGAAATTGAACGACATATTAACTGGCGACTTTATAAGGAATATTCAAAAGGCCTGATGACAGAGTTGGCATGCCATCAGCTACAAATCGGAAGCTGGGCATTGCAGGACCTTCCGGAAAAGGTAATGGGACACGGGTCCATCACTTACTGGAAAGACGGCCGGGAAGTATATGATAACGTGAGCTGTATTTACGTGTTTGAAAACGGGGTCAAAATGACATTCGATTCTGTCATATCCAATAAATTTTATGGGCTGGAAGAACAAATACTCGGTCATCTCGGAACCGTAGAGCCTGAAAAAGGAAAATTCTTTTATGAAACGGTTCCTCCGGCACCCGGTTTTTTGCAGATGTTCGACGATATACAAAACAAATTGTTTGACACTCTTCCATTTGCCGGGACAAGCTGGGAGGCAGAGACGGCCAAAGAGAAAAACGGGGAGTATATTCTTGGCAAACGACCGGAAGGAGACGGGACAAAGGAACTGCTGGATGCTTTTGTCGAAGCTTCTATTACACAAAAACAACCCCTGCATATCGCAGAGGAAGGCTATTATGCCAGCGCGTTATGCCTGCTCGGACATCAGGCGATTGAAGAAGAAAGAAGGGTTTATTTTCCGGACCGGTATAAAATTGACTATCTCAACCACAAAAGACAAGCGGAAGTATTATGAAGGACACAATCATTACAGCAAAAAGAAAGAAAACAGAGATAATTACCTTCGGAGTATGCTTTATTCTGGCAAATCTGCTTAATCTGTATTCAATTATAACTTACCGGACCTCTTTCGGAGAATTATTTACCTCTCTGGGGTATGTACTGGTAGCCACAGTGATTATTTATATAGTGTGGTGCATCCTGAGGTTTTTATTTTATTCTATTCGTCATCTTTCTTCCGGTCGCAAAAAATAATATTCATCTGATTCCCGGATATGCAAACGCTTTATAAAGCAATAAACGAAAAAAACGGATTATTATATACCTGGTTCGAAGCCATGCATACCCGTATGGATATCCTGCTTTGCGGATGTAGTAAAAAGGAAGGAGAGCATCTTGCCGGACTTATTTATAAAGAAATAAAACAATTAGAGGAAATGGCTGATTTTTATAATAAAGACAGCGAGTTATATAAACTGAATACCTCTGCCAATCAACATCCGGTCAGGTTAAGCATGGATCTTTTCACGATGATAGATGATTGTATTGTGCATAGTAAAAGGAATGAGGGATGTTTTGATATAACCGTACAATCACATAATTATAATAAAACCACCCTTTCCACCATCCGGCTTTGCAGGGAAGAGCATGCTGTTTTTTACACCCGCCGGGGCGTACGGATAGATCTTTCCGGGTATGTAAAAGGATATGCACTGGACAAAGTAGTCGATATTCTTAAAAGGGAAGGACAGGAAAACGCATTGATAAATATGGGAAACAGTTCTGTGTTTGCTATGGGAAATCATCCCTATGGAGACGGATGGAAAATAAGCACCACATTGGCCGGAAATAAAGAAGAAGGGAAAAGTATAGTGCTTCATAATAATTGCCTGACCACATCAGACAACCATACAAAAGAACGAAAACATATTATTTCTCCGTCTACCGGCAACTATCTGGAAGGATTCGGATACATATCGGTTTTAACGGACAGGGGCACAACCGGGGAAATTTTGTCTACTGCTTTGTTAGTAGCTGACCCTTCACAAAGGGAAAAGATAAAGAAGAATTATGAATTTGAGATAGGATACGAAATTAAATAATCACACAACATCAATCATGAATTAACTAAAACTATGGTTACACGAAGAAAATTCTTAAAGACCGCAGGACTGGCTACCGCAGGGCTGGCTTTTAGCGGTATGGGAGCCGTTGCTTCAACAACAAATGCCCCGAAGGTTTCTAAAGCGGGAGCCAACGGAAAAGTAAATCTTGCCTGTATCGGCATTGGAAACAGAGGTGCGGAAATTATGCGGGATTTTGAGAAAACAGGTCTTGCAAATGTCGTAGCGCTTTGTGATGTAGACATGGGTGCAGAACATACGCAGGAAATGATGACTAACTATCCGAATGCAAAAAGGTTTAAGGATTTCCGGGATATGTTTGACAAGATGGGTGACCAGATTGAAGCTGTTTCCGTGGGTGTACCCGACCATGCTCATTTTGTAATTTCCATCCATGCCATGTCATTGGGAAAGCATGTATATGTAGAAAAGCCCATGGCCCGCACATTCTACGAAGCCGAACTGATGATCCGAGCAGCAAAAAAGTTTCCGAATGTCGTTACACAGGTTGGAAATCAGGGTCATTCCGAAGCAAATTACTTCCAGTTCAAAGCATGGACGGAAGCCGGAATTATAAAAGATGTCACTGAGGTAACCGCACATATGAATTCTCCCCGCAGATGGCACGGATGGGATCCCGGCATTTATAAATATCCCGACGCACAGCCGATCCCCGGTACGCTTGACTGGGATACCTGGTTAATGAACGCGCCCTATCATGATTATAATGAAAAATATCATTATGGGAACTGGCGGTGTTGGTATGATTTCGGAATGGGTGCACTGGGAGACTGGGGAGCGCATATTCTTGATACGGTTCATGAATTTCTGGATCTGGGTCTTCCGTATGAGATCGATCCGGTAATGCTGGAAGGTCATAACGATTACTTTTTCCCGATGTCTTCGACCCTTCTTTTCCGCTTTCCAAGAAGAAAGGACATGCCTGCGGTAGATATAACATGGTATGATGGAGTTACAAACATTCCGCCTATTCCTGCCGGATACGGGATATCCGATCTTGATCCGAATATTCCGACAGTAGCAGGAAGTAAAATTCAGGCTTCACAACTTAATCCCGGAAAAATAATCTATAGTAAAGACCTGATTTTTAAAGGAGGTTCACATGGCAGTACGTTATCCATTATTCCGGAGGAGAAAGCAAAAGAAATGGCTTCTAAACTTCCGGAAGTTCCGGAAAGCACTTCCAATCATTATGCCAACTTCCTGCTGGCATGTATGGGAGAAGAAAAAACACGTTCTCCTTTTGAGATACATGGTCCGTTGAGCCAGGTATTCTCCCTGGGTGTAATGGCACAACGCCTGAATACAAAGATTATATTTGACCGGAATACCAAACAGGTGGTTAATAACGCGTTTGCCAATGCCATGTTAAGTGGTATTCCACCAAGAAAAGGATGGGAAGACTATTACAGAGTTATCGTATAAACACAACCCCAATTTTATAAATAAAATGAGACACAAATTTATTTACAGGAATTTAGCATTAGCGATTGCTTTTCTTTTTACATTAGCCACGTATTCCCAGGATGGCCCGAAGTGGGTGGAATTATTTAATGGCAAGAACCTGAATGGGTGGAAAAAGCTGAACGGCACGGCAGATTTCAAGGTTCAGGAAGGAGCCATCGTGGGAATAGCGAAACTAAATACTCCGAATACTTTTCTGGCAACAGAAAAAAAATATGGCAATTTTATTCTTGAATTTGAATTTAAAGTAGATGATTTCCTGAACTCGGGAGTACAATTCCGGAGTGATTTTAAATCTCCGAAAGGTCCGGTATATGGTTATCAGTTTGAAATTGATCCAGCCCAACGAGCATGGACCGGTGGTATTTATGATGAAGCAAGGCGAGGCTGGTTGTATCCATTGACTTACAATCCGCAAGCCAAGACAGCGTTCCGCAACGGTGCATGGAACACTGCACGGATTGAAGCGATCGGAAATACGATCATCACATGGGTAAATGGTAGTCCTTGTTCGTATATAGAAGATGATCTGTCACCGGAAGGATTTATTGCTTTGCAAGTGCACAGTATCGGAGATGAGAAAGATGCGGGGAAAACCGTAGCGTTCAGGAATATCCGCATCTGTACTACCGAACCGGAGAAATACCGGACGGTAACCGAAAATGGTAAATTTGCGGACATACCGGAAATAAACTGCATCCCGAATACCCTTACAGCAAAAGAAACCAGCGAAGGATGGCAGTTGCTTTGGGATGGAAAGAGTACGACCGGATGGAGAGGTGCCAAAATCCCTACGTTTCCTACAGGGGGATGGTCCATTGAGGATGGTATCCTGAAGGTGCATAAAAGTGATGGAGGAGAATCCACGAACGGTGGAGACATTATTACTGACCGTAAATACAGGAATTTTATTCTGAAAGTAGATTTCAAGATTACAACAGGGGCTAATAGTGGAATTAAATATTTTGTAAATCCTGAGCTGAACAAAGGGGCAGGCTCGGCAATCGGATGTGAATTCCAGATCCTGGATGACGATAACCATCCGGATGCGAAATTAGGAGTAAAAGGCAACCGCACGCTTGGTTCTCTTTATGACCTGATCCCGTCAAGAAGGGACGGGGATTTTACCTTCCGGAAAAATGATTTTAATACAGCCATGATCATCGTGAAAGATAATAAGGTGGAACATTATCTGAATGGGTATAAGGTAGTGGAATATGAACGGAACACCCAGATGTGGAAAGCATTGGTGGATTACAGCAAGTATGCCAACTGGCCTGACTTCGGGAATCTTGCGGAAGGCCATATTCTTCTACAGGACCACGGAGACGAAGTATGGTTTAGGAATATAAAAATAAAGGAAATTAAATAGCGCCAAGAATCAAGAGTCAAGAATCAAGACTATTGTTGCTCTGTTCCGGTTTTTAATGGAGAATATTCAGACTTTGGAGGGTATATTTGGGGAAATGCTCTTTTAGTATGCTTATTCAATGTATTTTCCATATATGATAGAAGTTGAAGAAGACTATTTTAAAAGATTACTTTTATTGTTCTTTCTTCATGATTATAATAAGGATAAAAACATCCCCGTCTTTGATATATATTCTATAGACGGGAATGTTTTATTTTTTCATTTTACTTTTCAGTAAAAATAACCGGTACCTTTCAAATCTAACAGTCTTGACTCTTGCCTCTATTTTACATTTTCTTCGCTTTGAGGCGCAAACTGTTTGTAACCACACTTACACTGCTGAATGCCATTGCTGCTCCTGCGATCATCGGATTTAACAGAAATCCGGTAAACGGATAAAGGATACCGGCAGCCACAGGAATACCTATCACATTATAAATAAAAGCCCAGAAAAGGTTTTGCCGGATGGTTTTGATGGTCATTCCGGACAACCGGATAGCTTCAGGTATTTTCATCAGGTTGGAAGATACAATAGTTATTTTCGCTACATCCATCGCAATATCACTCCCCTGCCCCATGGCAATGCTTAAATCGGCCTGTGCCAACGCGGCACTATCATTAATCCCGTCTCCGGCCATGGCAACAATATATCCTTCTGCCTGCAGCCCTTTGACAAAATCTGCTTTCTGTTGTGGTAACACTTCCGCCTGATAATGGTTGACACCGGCTTTTCCCGCGACCTGTGCAGCCGTCTCTTTATTATCTCCGGTCAACATATATACTTCTATTCCTTCTTCTTGTAATTGTTTAATTGCTGCCATGGAAGAATCCTTTATCTTGTCCGTAATTCCTGTCACCGCAAGGGCTTTCTGCTGGTCGGCAAACCAGACGACAGTTTTCGTATCCCTGCTCAACAGCGTAGCTTTTTCTTCCAGTTCTTTCTCTATCAGAATGTGATTTTCCGAAAGGAATTTGCGGGTACCTGCATAATAAAGTTTTCCTTTTACAGAAGCCCGGATGCCTTTTCCGGTCACACTTTCAAAATTGTCTGCTCTTATCACCGGCATCTCACCGAAATAGTCGGTAATGGCTTCCGCAAGCGGATGTTCGGAGAGTTTCTCCATGCTGTAAAACACATCCTTATCTACTTCTTTGTTATTCAGCCAGTACAGATCGGTAACCATGGGTTTTCCTTCTGTCATAGTACCGGTTTTATCCAGGACAATGGCATTCACTTTTTTCGCAATCTCCAGGCTTTCCGCATCCTTAATCAGAATTCCTTTTTCCGCTCCTTTTCCGATAGCCACCATAATTGCTGTAGGAGTAGCCAACCCCAGGGCACACGGACAGGCGATAATAAGCACGGTTACCATAGCCAATAACCCATGGGTAACTCCATTCACAGGATCAAGAACCAGCCAGCAGATAAAAGAGAGAAAAGCAATTCCCATGACTATCGGCACAAAAACCGCAGCAATTTTATCTACCAGTTTCTGAACGGGCGCTTTACTGCCCTGGGCATCCTGAACCATCCGGATAATCCGTGAAAGCATTGTGTCCGAACCTACCTTTTCTGCCAGAAAAGAAAAACTTCCTTTCTGGTTAATGGTACCTGCAAAGACAGCCGTTCTCTTTTCTTTCAGTACAGGAAGCGGTTCTCCACTAAGCATACTCTCATCTACGTAGGAATTACCTTCTGTCACCGTTCCATCGACAGCAATCTTTTCTCCTGGTTTTACAAGAAGGATATCTCCCTGTTCTATTTGACTGGAGGGGACGGTTGTCTGCTTCCCATCCGGATTTATTCTTGTAACAGTGTCCGGTTGCAGTCCCATCAGTTTTTTTATTGCCGAAGCTGTATTTCCTTTTGCTTTCTCTTCCAGCAAACGACCGAATAGTATAAAAGCAATAATGACACTGGCCGCTTCAAAATAAACATGCGGATGAATTCCTTTTGAAAGCCAGAACTGCGGGAATACCATATTAAAGAGACTGAAGAAATAAGCAATCCCGGTACTCAGTGCAACCAGTGTATCCATATTGGCAGACCTGTTCCGAAGCTGCTTCCATGCCTGGATGAAAAAGCTGCGTCCCAACCAGAAGACAACGGGAGTGGACAACAGCCACATAATCTCGTTGGCGTAAGGAATATTCATAAAGAACATTCCTATCACCACAATAGGCACAGAAAGAATAAGAGCCCCCATTGCCCGCTTTTTCAGATTCCGGAATTTTTCCTGATGCATCTTTTCCATTTCATCCATGTAACTTTCGTCGGTATTGATTACCAGATCATACCCTGCCTTTCGGATGGCTTGTCGGATTATTTCAGGAGAAGTGAGCGTCGGATTATATTCCACCATGGCAGTGGCTGAAGCATAATTTACAGCAGCTTTTTCAATCCCCCGCAGCGTATTAAGTTCCTTATCAATCTTTGCAGCGCATGCCGCACATCCCATATTCAGGATGGGGAAAGTAGCTTTTATCATGTTGTTTTTTGCCATATCCACTTTTATTATTTAACTGGCAATGGATAAAACAGGTAAAAATCATTCTTCCTGCTCCGGACAAATGCCATTCTTCAACAATGCAAAGGTAAGAATCCTACCTGCATTCTTTGTTACATAATTTTAATTTTGATTTATATCATTTTAAGCCATCTGGCAAAGGAATAAAGAAAAGGATTGGTAGAAATCTTATAGCTGATCCAAAGGTTTGCGCCTATTTTCTTTTATTTTCTTAAAATGACTGGGAGTAAGCCCGGTTACTTTCTTAAACTGCGCACTCAGGTGAGCTACGCCGGAGTAATTGAGAAGATCAGCAATTTGGTTTAATGTAAGCTCATTATATACCAGTAATTCTTTCGCCCGTTCGATTTTCTGTGCGATAAAATATTTTTCAATGGTTATATTTTCTATTTCCGAAAACAGATTACTTAAATAAGTATAGCTGTACGGAAGCTTTTCTGTCAGGTAATCGGATAAGTTGACTTTGAGCAGGCTGTTATTTCTATGCACCAGTTCTATTACCGTATTTTTAATCTTCTCTATTAATTGCTTTCTTTTATCATCCATCAGTTTAAATCCGAAGGGAAGCAACATCCTAGCAATTTTCTCCCGCTGAACAGCGGATAATGGTTCCGGGAAAATAACTTCTCCCAGATTTACCTGTGAAGGACGGAATCCCATTTTTACCAACTGATCCCTAACGACCATGATACAATGCGGGCAAACCATATTCTTTATATAAATTATTTCCTGCTGGTCCGAAAGCATACTACAAATATACTATTAAAAAAGAAGCCGGATGAAATTATCTTTCTGTTCCAACCATATTTCTCTTACCTTTGCCTTTGATTTCTTATCTCTCTTCTTATAACAAACAAGGAGAACTATTTATTTGTTTTGCAAACAAACAATACTGACTATTAAACAACAAAAATGCAGGAGTACGAAGAAAGATTACTGGCAAGAGGGATAAAACCTACCGCTGTAAGGATCCTTATCCTTAAAGCAATGCTCAGTTATTCCCAGGCTTTCAACCTTGCCGACCTGGAAGCAGCCTTAGACACCGTGGATAAATCTACTCTGTTTCGTACCATCATGTTATTTCACGAGAAATTATTGATTCATAGTATTGATGACGGTTCGGGTTCTGTCAAATATTCTGTCTGCAATAAAAACTGCATGTGTGCCATTGATGATATGCATGTTCATTTTACCTGCAGCCATTGTAAGAAAACATTCTGCCTGGAAAGTATTTCCATTCCCCGGGTTTCCCTTCCGGACAACTTTCTACTTCAAAGCGTAAACTTTGTTCTGAAAGGACTTTGTGATCAATGCTCAAAACTTGCAACCTAGTTGCACAATATATCCTGTACCTTTGTTATATATAAAAACAAAAACAGGATCGTATGTCAAATATACAGAAACCCACTCTCTCTCCTATCTCTCAACAGTGCGGTTGTTCTCATTCCCATTCACATGGAAATAGGAATCAGCCGGTATGGCGCAGGTATCTTCCGGCAATAATCAGTTTTTTCCTGCTTATAACCGGGCTCGTCCTTGATCATCTGCTTAAAAGCAGCCTGTTTACAGGATACTACAGAGTAATATGGTACATCCTTGCTTATCTCCCGGTAGGTCTTCCGGTATGGAAGGAAGCGATTGCATCAATCCGTCACAAAGACTTTTTCAACGAGTTTACACTGATGACAATTGCAACGCTTGGTGCTTTTTTTATCAGGGAATATCCGGAAGGCGTCGGTGTCATGCTCTTTTATTCTGTAGGAGAATTATTCCAGGAATCAGCCGTAACCAAAGCACAGGGTAATATTAAAGCACTGCTCGATCTTCGTCCCGATAAAGCAACGGTACGTAGAGGAAATATATATGAAACTGTTTCTCCGGAAACCATCGCAGCCGGAGAAGTCATTCAGGTAAAAGCCGGGGAAAAAGTATCTCTGGATGGTGAACTTCTTTCACCGGTAAGCAGTTTTGATACTTCGGCACTGACCGGAGAAAGCATTCCCAGAACAATCTGGCAGGGCGAACAGGTATTGGCAGGTATGCTGAATATGGATAAAGTAGTAGAAATTAATGTCCTGAAAAGATATGAAGACAGTTCCCTTGCAGGCATCCTGCACATGGTACAAAATGCAACTGAAAGGAAAGCAAAAACAGAGTTACTGATCCGACGGTTTGCCAAGATATATACCCCGCTTGTTTTCTTTATGGCACTGGCAATTACCATTATTCCCTGGTTCTTTCTATCCGGTTACCAGTTTGAGACATGGCTGTACCGGGCACTGGTCTTTCTTGTGATTTCCTGTCCATGTGCGCTGGTAATATCCGTACCATTAGGTTACTTCGGGGGAATAGGGGCTGCTTCCCATAATGGCATTCTGTTTAAAGGGGCAAATTTCCTGGATTTGATGGCTTCTTTAAAAACCGTGATTATGGATAAAACAGGAACACTAACAAAAGGAGTATTTAATGTACAACAGGTAGTTCCTGTGTCTCCGGAAAAAGAATCTTTTCTGGAAATACTGATCGCCCTTGAAAGTAAATCGAATCATCCGGTAGCAAAAGCGATTGTCAGATACGGCATGGAAAATAACATTCCGGTTCTTCCTGTAGAAGAAGCATCGGAAATAGCCGGGCACGGGATCTATGGCAGGATCAATAATATACAGGTACTGGCGGGAAACAGCAAACTGATGCAGAAGTATGGAGTGGATTACGACAAAAGGATTGACCACATTCCGGAGACATCTGTTATTGTTGCTATGGATGGGAAATATGCCGGCTATGTAACGATTGCCGATGAACTAAAAGAAGATGCGCAAAAAGCCATAGAAGGAATGCGTCAACAGGGAGTGGAGCATATTGTTTTACTGAGTGGGGACAAATCTTCCATCGTCCGGGAAATCTCCGAACAACTTGCTATAAATACCGCGTATGGAGAGTTACTTCCTGAAGATAAAGTAACACATATAGAGGCTATAAAAGCTACGGCGCAGGGAACAACAGCATTTGTCGGAGATGGCATCAACGACGCGCCGGCACTTGCGTTAAGTGATATCGGGATAGCGATGGGCGGCATGGGTGCAGATGCAGCTATTGAAGTGGCAGATGTGGTAATCCAAAGCGACCAGCCATCAAAAATACCGGTAGCGATCCGGATTGCTCGCAGGACAAAACAGATTGTGATTCAGAATATCGTGATGGCTCTTGGCATAAAAGTAGTCATATTAGTACTTGCTACCTTGGGAATGGTAAGCATGTGGGCAGCCGTTTTTGCGGATGTAGGCGTAGCCCTTCTGGCGATCTTGAATTCAGTGAAAATACTGCGGCAGAAGTTCTGATGGTATAGAGGTAAAAGGTTTTAAGTAATTATGGAAAGGTTGTCTTTTTATTTTATTATTTTGTTCAACCCATACTACTTTGGTATATATGCCGTGGGTTAACCCTTCCCCTTTTCCTACGGAAAAGGTACTTCCCTTCACGGAAGGGAAGAGTCCCGGGTATTTCATCTTTTGTATGCATACATAGATGAGCTGCGCATCAACTCTCCCCTCGAAGAAGATACTATGTAAATAATCAAATTTGTTTTGCTAAA